>JAEVZE010000103.1 GCA_023392395.1 Bacillota bacterium | reverse complement strand
CTCCGCCGTCAAGTCCGGCCTGTTCAGATATCCCTGCCCCACGCCGTCCCCGGCCACGCACAGTTCCCCCGCCGCCCCGATCGGCATCAAACGCATCCGCTCGTCCAGTATGTACACCTGCACGTTCGCAACCGGACGCCCGATCGTGATGTCATCCGCGTCCGTGATCTCAGCGTACGTCGCGCCCACCGTCGTTTCCGTCGGCCCGTATCCGTTGAATACCTTCGCGCCATACCCAATGATCCGCTTGCGTAAACCCGCGCTCGACGCCTCCCCCGCGATGTTCACGACGCGGATCTGTTCAAACGCGCGGGTGAAGCGCCTGTCCTCCAGATAGCTCTCGAGCCGCGACGGCGTCACGTGCATCACGTTCGCGCTCGTGCGAATCATCAGCTTCCCGAGCTCTTCCGGCGACGCGCATTCCCGCTCCGTCGCCAGCGCGACGCGCTTCCCGTGTACCAGCGGGAAGATCAGCTCGTCTACCGAGATGTCGAAGACCACGTTCCCGATGGCCAGCACCGTTTCCCCTTGCTCGACCACCGCCCGCTGCATCGGGTTTACCGCCCAACCCGAAACCAGGTTGTTCACATTCCGGTGCGAAATCAGCGCGCCCTTTGGCCTTCCCGTGGTCCCCGAAGTATAGATGCAGTAGCACAGATCCGCGCTCGTCATCGGAGCGTCCGGGTTCTCCCCCCGTTCGTCCGCCAGGTCCTCCGCGTATAGCACTGCCCCCGCGTACCCCGCCAGCGCCTGCCCACGCGTCGTGATCACCGCTTTGGCCCCGCTGTCTGACAGCATATACGAAAGCCGCTCCACCGGATACTCCGGATCGATCGGCAGATACCCGCCGCCGCTCTTCAGTATGCCGAATATCGCCGTGATCAGGCCGCTCCGCCGCGGCAGGATCACCCCTACAAGGTCATTCGGCTTCACCCCGGCTTCGATCAGCCGCCTCGCGATCCCGTTTGCCCTGGCGTTGAGTTCCCCATACGTGAACGTGCCGTCACTCGCCAGCACTGCCTGCGCCTCCGGCGCGCGCGCCGCCGCCTCCTCAAACAGCCAGTGGATTGTCTTCTCACTCGCGTACGATGCCTTCGTCTCGTTGAAGGCGCGCGTCACAAGGCGGGATTCTTCCGGAGGCAGCGTTTGGAGGTGATGAAGGGCCGTACCGCCGTGCTCCGTCATCTGACGGAGGATATGCCGGTATCCCTCGACGAGCCGATGGATGCTCGCTTCCTCGTACAATCCGGGACGGTACTCCACTTGGAGCGCAATCTCATTTTGTTCTCGCGCCGCCTCAAAGCTGATGTCAAACTTCGCGTCGCTCAGGCCTTGCTCGAAGCCGCCCGCAAACACCTTTTGTCCGCCGAGCGTCGCTTGTTCGCTCTCCCGCTGGTACACGAACAACACATCAAACAGCGGGCCGCGCTCGTTCCCCATTGCTTTGATCAGCGCTTCATACGGATACCTCTGCCGCTTCAGCGCCTCGGTCAGCTGCGCCGCCACCGCGCGAACATGTTCGGCAACCGTCCGCCCGCCTTCGACCCTCGTCCGAATCGCCAGCGTATTGGCAAACATACCGGCCGTGTTTTCGTATTCCGCGTCCCGCCCCGACGTAACCGTACCCACGGTCACCCGCTCGCCGCCATAGCCCGACATCAGCAGGAAAAACGCGCTCAT
The DNA here is from genome assembly GCA_023392395.1 of Bacillota bacterium. GTDB lineage: Bacteria > Bacillota > Clostridia > Christensenellales > Aristaeellaceae > JAEZHK01. The sequence continues at coordinate 8,595 of JAEVZE010000103.1, read as the reverse complement.
CAGGTATGCGTAGGGCGTCACCTTGAGCTTCCCGGACTCCATGAGAATATTCCGCGTCAATTCCGGGTCCAATGAAGATTTCACATAGGCCGCTCCGGTTCGCACGCCTTTGGGATGATCGGGCATCGGCCCGTCGTCCCGTTCGTCCTCCGCGAACATGCTCCGCCAGTACGCCTCGTCCGAGGCGTACTCCTCGCTGTTTCGGTATTTCAGCTCATCCCAGGCAAACTCGCGGTACTGCGTCGCCTCCGCGAGCGTTTCACCCTTCAAGAGCGCGTCCAGTTCCCCAATCAGCAGGGGTATCGTTCCGCCATCGCAGACGATGTGGTGGATGTCGAGATAGATTTCGCACCCGTCCGCGCCCACGCGCAGGAGCGGCGCATTTCCAAGATCAAACGGCCGTACAAACGCCGCTTTCGGCGTCTCGTCCAGCGAAAATCCGGCGTCTTCCTCGATGATCTGAATCAGATTCCCATCTTTGAGCGCAAAGCGCGTCCTCAGGCTCTCATGCCGGGCGATCAGCTTTTTCACTGCATGGCAAAGACGCTCCGGATCGATGGGCCGCTCCGTGCGCAGAACCACCGGCACGTTGTAGCTCGTGCCGCCCAGCGCGCTTTGCGCCGTGTAAATCCGCGTTTGCGCCGCTGTCGCGGGAATATCGCCGGTGAAATTCGAAGCCTCGCTCGCCGTGCGCGCCGTGCGCACCCTTTTCGCCATGGCCGCGATCGTCGGGCTTTCGAAGATCTCCTTTACAGCGATCTCAAGCCCGCGCGCGCGCAGGATCGACGCAACCCGGATGGCCTTGAGGCTGTCGCCGCCGAGGGAGAAGAAGTCGTCGTTCACGCCGACCTGCTCCGCCTTGAGCACCTGTTCAAACGCCTCGCAGATCATCTTTTCCGCTTCCGTCTCCGGGGCCACGTATTCGCCCGTCCGCAGCGCCCGGAAGTCCGGCAGCGGCAGCGCCCGCCGGTTCAGCTTCCCGCTCTGGTTCAGCGGCAGCGCGTCCATCCGCCGGATGAATCCCGGCACCATGTGGCGCGGCAGCCGCGCCGCCAGCGCCTCCCGGACCGCCTCTTCTTCCGCTTCTCCAGTGTAGTACGCGCACAGGTACTGCCCGCCCTCGATCTCAGCCAGCACCACCGCCGCCTGCCGAACGCCCGGCTCCTCGCCCGCCGCCGCCTCGATCTCCCCAAGCTCGATCCGCTGCCCGTGCAGCTTGATCTGCCCGTCCTTGCGCCCAAGGTATTCAATCCGCTCGTCCGCACGCCACCGCGCCAGGTCGCCCGTTTTGTACAGCCGCCCTGCCCCGAACGGATTGATCACGAACTTCTCCGCCGTCAAGTCCGGCCTGTTCAGATATCCCTGCCCCACGCCGTCCCCGGCCACGCACAGTTCCCCCGCCGCCCCGATCGGCATCAAACGCATCCGCTCGTCCAGTATGTACACCTGCGCGTTCGCGATCGGACGCCCGATCGTGATGTCATCCGCGTCCGTGATCTCGGCGTACGTCGCGCCCACCGTCGTCTCCGTCGGTCCGTATCCGTTGAATACCCTCGCGCCATACCCAATGATCCGCTTGCGTAAACCCGCGCTCGACGCCTCCCCCGCGATGTTCACGACGCGGATCTGTTCAAACGCGCGGGCGAAGCACCTGTCCTCCAGATAGCTCTCCAGCCGCGACGGCGTCACATGCATCACGTTCGCGCTCGTGCGAATCATCAGCTTCCCGAGCTCTTCCGGCGACGCGCATTCCCGCTCCGTCGCCAGCGCGACGCGCTTTCCGTGCATCAGCGGGAAGATCAGTTCGTCCACCGAGATGTCGAATACCACGTTCCCGATGGCCAGCACCGTTTCCCCTTGCTCGAGAACCGCCCGCTGCATCGGGTTTGCCGCCCAGCCCGAAACCAGATTGTTTACGTTCCGGTGCGTGATCAGTGCGCCCTTTGGCCTTCCCGTGGTCCCCGAAGTATAGATGCAGTAGCACAGATCCGCGCTCGTCATCGGAGCGTCCGGGTTCTCGCCCCGTTCGTCTACCAGGTCCTCCGCGTAAAGCACCGCGCCCGCGTATCCCGCCAGCGCCTGCCCACGCGTCGTGATCACCGCTTTGGCCCCGCTGTCTGACAGCATATACGAAAGCCGCTCCGCCGGATACTCCGGATCGATCGGCAGATACCCGCCGCCGCTCTTCAGTATGCCGAATATCGCCGTGATCAGGCCGCTCCGCCGCGGCAGAATCACCCCTACAAGGTCATTCGGCTTCACCCCGGCTTCGATCAGCCGCCTCGCGATCCCGTTCGCCCTGGCGTTGAGTTCCCCATACGTGAGCGTCCCATCGCTCGCCAGCACTGCCTGCGCCTCCGGCGCGCGCGCCGCCGCCTCCTCAAACAGCCAGTGGATCGTCTTCTCACTCGCGTATGATGCCTTCGTCTCATTGAAAGCGCCGAGCGTTTCCCGCTCGCCCTCAAAGAGCATGGCGAGCCCGCCAAGTTCCGAGCTCGGCGCGCGCAGCGCCGATTCCAGCAAGGCCTTCCAATGCCTGAGCAGCTGGGCCACGCTTTCCTCTTTGTACAGATCCGCGCAATAGTCCAGATGCAGCGCATATCCGTTCTCATCCGGCAGGATCTCAAGCGTCAGGTCGAACTGGCACGTATCCACGGGGTGCTCCGCGATTGAAAGCGCCGCGCCGCCCAAGCGGAACGAGCCATTCTCCTTTTCCTGCAGCACAAACATCACGTCAAACAGCGGGTTGCGCGAAAGGTCGCGCGCCGCACCCGCCGCTTCGACCAATCTGTCGAACGGGCACCCTGCGTTTTCGTATGCGCCCAGGCACTTTTCACGGACCTCGCTTAAAAAGCCCAGAAAGGACTTCCCATCTTCCGGCTGAGCGCGCAGCGCGAGCGTGTTGACGAGCATGCCGACCATCCGCTCGACGTCGCAATGCGTCCGTACCGAAACGGGCGTGCCCACCACCACGTCCTCCTGCCGCGTATAGCGCCCGAGCAGCGCCATGAAGGAGGCCAGCAGCACCATGTAATCCGTCGTTTCCGTCTCGCGGCAGAGCGATCGGATTTTCTCCGCCGTTTCCAGATCGATTCGTCCGCGTATACGATTGCCGCGAAAGCTCTGCCGGACAAGCCGCGTAAAATCCGGCACAATGTCCAGCCTGGGATTTTCCCCGTTCAATTCGCCGGCCCAGTAGTCTTTCTCCGTGGTCAGATCCCGACCTTTAAGCCACATGCTGTAATCTTTGTACTGCACACCCGGCGGCGGAAGGGCCGTCCCGTCATAGAGCGCCGCGAGCTCCTCAAAGAACGGCCTGGCGGAACCGCCGTCAAAGACCGTATGATGGAAATCGAGCAGCAGCCACTTTTCCTCCCGCGCTTCAACCAGCGCCGCGCGCATCAGCGGCGGCTTGCTCAGATCAAATTTGCGCACAAAGCGCCGGAAGGCATCCTCTATCCCTTCGCCTTCGCCAAGGGACATGCGCAGCATATCAAAATCAACCTGCGCCGCGACACGCTGCACAGGCTGTCCATCCTCCATCACGAGGCCTGTGCGCAAGCTCTCGTGCCGCTCAATCAACGCGCGCAAACCGGACAACAGCTTGTTTTCGTTCAGCTCGCCATGGATTTCCAATAGAAGCGGCACATTGTACGCGGTCAGGCAGTCGCTGGTCTCTTCGATGGTAAACAGGTTCTGCTGCGCCGGTGACATCGGGCAATGCGCGTCGGACGCCACCTTGGGAATTGAGAGGAAAGGCTCCGAGCCCATGCGGTCGATGAACGCCGCCAGCGCGCGCGCCGTGGGCTGACGGAACACGTCCTTGGCGCTGATCCGGACGCCGGTTCGGGCCTGGATTCGGTTTGCCACACTGGCGGCTTTGAGCGAATGCCCACCCAAATCGAAAAAGTTCTCCTCCGCGCCGATTCGCGCCATATTCAGTGCTTCAGCAAAAGCTTCGGCGACAATTATCTCCGAAGGCGTCTCGGGCGGCGCGGCGTTTTGATCGGACGCAACCACAACCTCGGGCAGCGCGCGCCGGTTGAGCTTGCCGGTCTCTCCTGCCGGCATGGCCTCCAGGCGCACGAAGTAGGACGGAACCATGTACCCTTCGACATACTGCCTGAGAAACTGCTTGATCGCATCGCCGTCAATGTCCGAGGCGGCGGTATAGAACGCGCAGAGATGGTCGTCGCCCGCGACGGTCTTCAGCGCAACGGCGACTGACTTCACGCCGGGATACTGGATGCAGATCCGCTCGATCTCTTCCGGTTCGATGCGCTGGCCGCGCAGCTTGATCATATTGTCCTTGCGGCCCATGTAGTGGATGTTGCCGTCCGCGTCCGCGAAGCCCAGGTCTCCGGTCTTGAAGAGCACCCTGTCTTCCGCGCCCTCCGCGAACGGGTTGGGCACGAACGCCCTCGCTGTCTCATCGGGAAGGCCGATATACCCCAGCGAGACCAGCGGTCCCGCGACGCCCAGTTCCCCGACCTGCCCGGGCCGAACCGAGTTCAAATCGTCATCCAGTACAAACACGCGCACGTGGGCGGCCGGCTTTCCGATGGGCACCCTTTCCGGCGCTTCGTCCGAGAAGAACGCAAATCCGGTGATGCCCGCGCATGTTTCGGTCATGCCATAACCGTTCATCAACCGCACGTGCAACTGCTTGTTTTTAAGCCCCGCAAACGGTTCGCCGCCAATGGAAATGCACTGGTACTCCGCCGAACCAAATTCGTTCAGCATCGCGATGGCAAGACGCGTCGGCATCGCCGCGTGCGTAATATGGTGCTTTTCGGAATACGTATGCAGCAAAGCCGGGTTTGAAGCCGTTTCCGCATCAGGAATATACAGCGTTTTTCCCAGGCATACGACCGGAAGCACATTGCACAATGAAACGACAAAGGTCCATGGCGCGACCACTAATTGACGTTCGCCCCGCTCCATATCGCCAAACTCTTCCATGTAGGCCGACAGCGCGATCATCGCACGCCTTGGGATCAAAACGCCCTTGGGTCGGCCGGTCGACCCGGAGGTATAGAACGCACAGGCGGGCGCATCCTCGGGCAGCGCGGTCCAGGGAACGGATGGCGCGTCTTTACGCGTCATGTCCACATTCAGGAGCGTCAGCCCGTCCGGCATATTTTTCAGGACCGCGTCGTGCAGGCGCTCGTTGGTCAGCACACACTTCATGCCGCAGTTCAGGGCAATGGCCCCCATGCGCTCCTGAGGGTACGCCGGCGATAGGATGGTCGTGATACAGCCAAGCTTCAGACCCGCGATCAGGCACGCCACATAATCGGCACACTTGTCAAAGCAAAGCCCGGTAAAATCTCCCTCACCGATGCCAAATGTCCGCAGCGAATCCACGATTCCATCCGAAATTCTGTCGATTTCCAAAAAGGTATAGGAAGCAAAGTTGTCGATGAAAGCAGGCTGATTGGAATGGGAAAGGGCGATTTCTCTCCAAATCTCCAAGAATGCCCTCATGTGTTTCTCCCTCTGTATGCAAAATGGGGGATCATTGAGCGCCGACCCCTCTTGCCCTGCCGTCGTGGTTGCATGACGGATCGGACTATTTACGCGAACGCGGCAGTTGCCGTCGCCATCTCACGATGACTTACCATAAGATGGAAACTCTTGCTTTCTCGTGTAATATATCGGCCGCACCAAAGAATTGTTAACAGCGCCCACATGTATTTTTGTGCGCGCAAACACCATTCATTGTACGGATGGGAGGTTACAGTAAACTGTGTAAAAAGCCGAGGCGTGTCTGCTTCCGGGAAACACGCTCGGCTATTGGATGATGTAGGACCAAAATTTCCAGTTGATTTTCGCAGGATTCGGCTCATCGCGTACGACGATGATACGCAAAGACGCTTCCATTTTTGCGCATTCTTGGGCGGCGATTTCGTCATAAACTTCAGGTTTTTCATGGATGCCTGCCTGCGCGTAAGCAAGCGCGGCCGCGCCGTAAAAGGCGATGCCCAGGCAATGCGCTGGGACATGTATGGTCAATGCGGCATGCGCGGCGGCTCTTGCCGCCGCCTGCGCCGCGGGATTGCCTTCCGCCTCGGTCGCCGCGGCATGGGCGTCATTATTCGTTTGTTTGGCGTCAACAAATTTGACCCTGCCCTCAAGCCACCCCATTGCATTGCGCAAGGCATCTCTTGGCCGGGTATCCAAAGGATATGCGCTCTCGTAGATCGGCACAATATGCTCTTGGGCATAGCCAGTACACCATTTGATCAACGTCGTTTTGCTCTGCGTTTCAACCAGCCGCATAAGCGAAATGATATGCGGCGACTGATCGTTTCCAAGCGTTTTTCTTAATTTCTTGCTTGCCACGGTGACCACCCCCTTCCGTGGTATTCTATCACGAAATCATTCCATGACATACGCCCTCCCCGAATCAACGCTCGAAGAACCCGAGCCCCTCCAGCGCGCGGACAGCGCCCCGCAGATAGCTGTCGCCAGTGATCGGCCACTTGAAGCCCGCGCGGTAGAGAATTTCTGTCGTAAAGCGGTTGTCCGCATCGAGCATATAGGTCGTATCGCCGACATCGTCGGAAAGATATGCGATCAGCCCAGAAACGTTCGGATCCTCTAAGGCCGCATGAAGCGCCTGTTGGAATGCTTCATCCGGCACAACCCTGATCTCAAAACCGCAGCCGTTCATCGCACTGATGACGTCCGACATATAGATCACATGGTTGTTGTACGGATGGAATACGGTGAATCCGCCGTCGATCCCGGCCAATTTCAGGATTGCCACGGCGGTGGAATCAATCGGCGAAAACTCGACCGGCGCGCTCATCGCGCCCATCGGGAACACGCCGAGCGCGCGGTAGCCGCGAAGCTGGCGCATGAAACCGTTGGTCAGGAAGTTGATCTGGAATTCCCCGTCGCTTGCCCGGCTCATCAGATTGCCCACGCGCATGATGCGGGCGTTGAGGCCGTCCGCGATTGCCGCAAGAACCGCCCGCTCGGCGAGGAACTTTGAATGAATGTACGCGTTGTCCAGCGCCTGACCAAAGTACAGCTCATGCTCGGCGATGCGCTTGTCCCTAGGCGGCGTTCCGTTTTTTCCCTCGCCCGCAATGCTCACCGTGGAGATTTGTATCAGCCGCTGCCCGGTCTTCCGGCAAAGCGAGATCAGATTTTCGACGCCGTGCACATTGATGCGCTCGAGCGAATCATCCGCCACAAAGTGCTTGACGCATGCCGCGCAGTTCACCAGCGTATCAAACTCGATTTCCGCCAGATTCGACACCGCGCCGTCGTCGGTGATATCGCCCTCCACGCAGAAGATGCGCGAATCGAACAACTCCTCGTATGCCTGGTTGAAATAGTATACCAGCATGGTCTTCAGGCGGTCGCTTACGGAATTTGAGCGCCCGCGGCGCACAAGGCAATACACCCTGCCCGAATAGTTCATCAGGAACTCATTCAGGATATGCATGCCCAGGAACCCGGTCGCGCCGGTGAGCAGGATGTCTCCGACATCCCCGGAAACCGACCGGTTCACCGCTTCAATGCGGTTCGCCGCCAGCGCGGGCGCGAGGCGCGCGTAATCAAAATCTTGGGCCGGGTCCGCGCTGGTTTCGGTGAGTAATGCGACCGGAGCGGACGAATCATGCCGCCCGCTCGCAAGCTCCGCCAGTTGGCGAGCGGTGGGTGCCTTGAACACGTCCGCGTACACAATGGCGTAGCCCTTGGCCATGGCAAACATCGCGACCTTGGAGGCGCTCAGGGACGTGCCACCGATCTCGAAGAAATTGTCGGTCGCGCCAACGCGCTCAACCCCGAGTATGCCCGCGAACAGTTCGCAGAACGCGCGCTCCAGTTCGTTCGCCGGCGCGGCATATTCCCGGTCCGTTGCGGCAAATTCCAGTTCGGGCAGGGCCTTTTTGTCGATTTTGCCATTGGCGGTGAGTGGCATGGAATCCAGTTGCATCATGACGCTTGGCACCATGTAGTAGGTCAGCCGCTGCGAGAGATGCGCCGTCAGCGCCCGCTTATCGATCGCGCCAGAAGCGGTGAAATATGCGGCCAGGAACTGATCCGCTTCGCCGCCTTTGACAAGCACGATGCTGGTGGAAACACCCGGGAAGCTGTTGATCGCCGCTTCGATTTCTCCCAGCTCCACGCGCAGTCCGCGCAGCTTGACCTGATTGTCCGTCCGGCCGCGGAATTTGATCTCGCCGTCCTGCGTCCATTGCGCCAGATCGCCAGTCCTGTACGCGCGCAGCCCGCCGATGGTGATGAATTTTTCATGCGTTAGGTCGTCAAGGCCGATGTAGCCCGCGCCGATCCCCTCGCCGCACAGGGTCATTTCGCCCAGCGCGCCGGCGGGCAGCACATTCCCGCGCAAATCCAGCATGCATACGCGCACATTGGCCGCAGGCCGTCCAATGGTGACGTTGTCTCTGCTCCCGATCACCGCCATCGTACAGCTGATGGTCGCTTCGGAGGGACCATAGCCGTTCATAATGTGCGCGTCGGGGCGTATGGCGCAGATTTTGTCAAAAAGCGCTGCCGGGAACGCCTCCGCCCCGATGTCGTATGCCGCAATCCGCGCGATGGCCGGACGCATCC
>JAEVZE010000083.1 GCA_023392395.1 Bacillota bacterium | reverse complement strand
AACTACGACACCGCCAACGTCGTGTTTTACGGCGGCAAGGTGCCGGATGAGGAAGTCAAGGCCTGCTACGAGGGCGTCAACTTTGTCCACCTGAAGGACAAGGTGGGCATCGACAACGGCTGGAACTTCCCGGCCGTCGGCTCCGGCGATCTGAACCTGACCGGCGTCATCGACTTCCTGGACGGGAAGGGGTACGAAGGCCCGCTGTCCGTGGAGATCGAGTTCACCGCCGATTACACCATGAACCCCAAGAAGCCGGGGGACCTGGCGATCTGCGACAAGGCGGTCCAGGACTCCTTTGATTACCTTCGCAAGAACGGCATCGTTTGATCCGCCCCCAAGGTTGCTCTCCGGGCCGCGCCCGGTCCGCATAGGTGGCAAACATTGAGTAGGAGGGGATTCCATGGCAAGAAAGCTCCTGTCCGTCCTGATCGCGCTGGTACTCGTCCTGGCATCGTTCACCGTCGCGTACGCGGAAAAGCAGCTCACCTTCGGCTATATTGCCTACCAGATGAGCGATATCTGGAATGAGTACTCGTCCAAGGCGTTTGAGTACGCTGCCAAGCAGAATGGCGTCAACGTCGTCGTGCTCGACTCCCAGAACGACATCGCCAAGTCCGTCGCCGCCATGGAATCGCTGATCCAGCAGGGCGTGGACGGCATTTCGATCTTCCCGATCTCGCCGGAACAGGGCGCGCAGCTGGTCACGATGGCCAACGAAGCGAAGATCCCGATCACCGTGGAGAACATCGACGTCGCCAGCGTGTGTAAGCCCGAGCAGTACGTCGCCTCCGTCGGCTGCCTGTACGGCGACATCGGCTACGCAGCGATCGACTGGCTGGCCAAGAACGTGGAGAACGCCAAGGTGTTCTACTGCGCGGGCGCGGTCGGCGGCGGCGTGTTTGAAGCCTACAAGGTTGGCGTGGACAAGGCGCTTGCGGACAACGCGGGCAAGATTGACATGGTCGGCCTGTCCAACTCCGACGCCTGGTCCACCGAGGACGGCCTCAACCTGACCCAGAACTTCATCAACTCCGGCACCGAGTTCAACTGCATCTTCGCCAACAACGACCAGATCGCGCAGGGCTGCTATCAGGCGCTGCAGATGGCGAACCTCACCAACATCCCGGTCGTGTCCACCGGTGGTTCGCCCGACGCCTACCAGTTCCTGAAGGACGGCATTGAGGCGGCCAACATGACCGCGCCGGTTTCCATCCAGGGCATCCAGACCTTCAAGAACCTGTATGAGTTCGTCAAAGACGGCAAGACGCCCGATCCGAAGTTCCAGAGCCTGCCGATCATCCCGGTCGCCGGCGCGGATCTTTCCAAGTGGATCGACTGGTCCGACTTCGAGGCCGCCTACAAGTACGTCTACGGCGCATAACGCCGCGCTCATTACGCGGTGCCCCGCTTCATGGGGGGGCACGGCGTAAAGCATTGCTGACCGGGTTTCTAGTTTAATATCCATTTCGAAGTAAATGGGGTATGCAAGATGACGTGCGGTCCGTCGATCCGCCCGGACAAACCGGTCATTGAAATGCGGGGCATCGTCAAGGAATTTCCCGGCGTGCGCGCGCTGAATGATCTGAGCTTCGACGTTTATAAGGGCGAAGTGCACTGCTTGGTCGGTGAAAACGGCGCGGGCAAGTCCACGCTGATGAAGATCCTCTCCGGCGCACACGCGCCCACGTCCGGCTCGATTCTGATCGACGGCCGGGAGTACAAGTCGCTGACCCCGGCGCTCTCCAGCCGGCTCGGCATCGAAATCGTCTACCAGGAGAACGACCTCGTGCCCACGATGAACGCGGTGGAAAACGTGTTCGTGGGAAAGGAAAAGACCCATTTTGGGTTCGTCTCCGATTTCAAGGGGATGCTGCGCGAAGTCAAAAGCCTCATGGACCAGTACCACATCGACATCGATCCGCTGGAGACCATCGAGAACATGTCGGTGTCCAACCAGCAATTTGTCAAGATCATTAAGGCGCTGATGAACCGTTCCCGCATTCTGATCATGGACGAGCCCACCTCGATGTTCAACGTCGAGGACGCAAAGAAGGTGCTCGATCTGGTGCGCAAGATGAGCGAGCGGGGCATCAGCATCATCTACATATCCCACTTCCTCAAAGAAGTCGTGCAGATTGCCGACCGCATTACCGTCATACGGGACGGCTCCGTCATCCGAACCTACGACAACACCGCGCGCGGCTGCTCGCTGGACGACATCACCTCGGACATGGTGGGCCGCCCGGTGGACATGTTCTATCAGCGCGAGCGATGCAAAATCGGCGAGCCGCTGGTGGAGGTGAAGGACCTGAAACTGACCAGGGATTCCCTCCCGGTCAGCTTCCGCGTGCACCGGGGCGAGATTCTGGGCATGTTCGGCATGGTTGGTTCCGGCCGCACCGAGATCGCCCGCGCGATTTCGGGCGCGGACAAGCGCCATTCCGGCGACGTGCTGGTGAACGGGAAGAAGCTGACGCTCCGCTCCCCGAGGGATGGCATTCGGGCGGGCCTTGCCCACATCACCGAGGATCGGCAGCGGCTGGGCCTGAACCTGAACGCTAGCGTACTGGAAAACGAGCTGATGGTGGGTCTTCAGTCGATGAAGCCCGGCATCTACTACAACTTCCGCGCCCTCGCGCCCAAGCTGAAGCCGGTGGTCGAAGGCCTGAAAATCAAGACGCCCTCCCTGATGCAGGAGGTCGTGAACCTCTCCGGCGGCAACCAGCAGAAGGTGGTGCTGGGCAAATGGCTGTACGCCAACCAGTCGTTCTACATCTTCGACGAGCCGACGCGGGGCATCGACGTCAACGCCAAGGCGGAATTCTACAAGCAGATGACCGAGCTGGCCAAGGCGGGGCACGCGATCCTGATGATCTCGTCGGACTTGCCGGAGCTGATTTCCATGAGCGACCGGGTTCTGGTGGTGCGCGACGGGGCAATCAAGTGCGAGTTGACCGGCGGGGACATCAACGAACAGACCATCATCAAAGACGCGTTGGGGGTAAAGGGCAATGAGTAAGGCGTGGAAACTGGACCAACGGCTGCTGCTCGGCGTCGTCATCATCGCGCTGGTCGCGGTTGTGGGCATCATCAACCCCAAATTCGTCACCCTCAACAACGTCATCGCCATCTTCCAGCAGATCGCCGTGCTGGGCGTATTGACGATGGCCATGTCGATGCTTTTGATCAGCGGCGGCATTGACCTCTCCATTGGCAGCATGATGACGCTTTCGGCCGTCGTCGTGGCGACGGTTCTGAAAAGCGGCGGCAACATGGCCGCGGCGCTGGCGGCGGGCATCGGTATTTCCGTGCTCTGCGGCCTGTTCAACGGCGCGATCATCGCAAAATCCCGCTGCATGCCGCTGATCATCACGCTGGGCACCAGCCAGATCTTCTACGGCATCTCCCTTCTGATCGCGGGCGGCTCGTTCCTGCAGTTCCAGAACAAGCTGGACTTTATGCGCACGATCAAGCTGCTGGACTTTCTGCCGCTGATGGTCATCTTCATGATCCTCGTGTGTTTCCTGGTCTACTTCCTGCTGGAGCGCACGAAGTTTGGCCGCAGGATCGTCGCCATCGGCGGCAACGAGAAGAACGCCTACCTTTCGGGCATCAGCGTGGATTTGTACAAGATCGTCACCTACGGCATCTCCGGCGCGATCGTGGCCATTGCGGGGCTGATTTTCGCGGCGCGCCTCAACGCCATCACCGCCAACGCAGGCTCCGGCTATGAGCTCAACGCGCTGGTCGCCGCGGTCATCGGCGGCGTGACGTTCGAGGGCGGACGCGGCACGGTGCTGGGCGCGTTCCTCGGCTGCCTTATGATCGGCATCATCTCAAACGCCTTGGACATTCTGGGCGTGGACGCGTACATCAAGATCGTCATCACCGGCGCGATCATCGTGCTGGCGGTGGTGCTCTCCAACATCCAGAACCTGACCAGGCGCAAGTAATCCAAATGAAAACACCCTGACACCAGGGAGCCGGCGCGGCGAGCAACGCATGTTGGAATCAGGATCGGCGGGAGGGCGTTTTGATGAAGAAGGGCGTCAGTTTCTTCAGCTTTGCGCAGGATGTGAACATCCGGGAGGCCGCGCAGGAGGCCCAAAACGCCGGTTACGACGGCGTAGAGCCGGTTCTAACC
>JAEVZE010000071.1 GCA_023392395.1 Bacillota bacterium | reverse complement strand
CACGAAATGGGCTTTGCGCGCGAGGTCGCAGACCAGATCTGCTTCCTGGACGATGGCCGCCTGGCCGAAAAGGCTTCGCCGGACGTGTTCTTCTCCAACCCCAAGTCCGAGCGCGCCAGGCAGTTCCTCGACAAGGTGCTGTGACGGGAGGAAATTCAAATGACCCAGACCGAAACCTACGAAACGCTGCGCTGGCCGGGCGGTGCGAAGTGCGCGGTGATGCTCAGCTTCGATGTGGACGGCGATACGATATGGAAAAATGGCGCGCGGGACATTCCCGGAGGCGATCAGTTTATCCGGGCGAACTCTGTGGGTAACTACGGCCCGCGCCGCGCGGTGGAAAGGATCCTCGATCTCCTGGAGGAGCGAGGCGTGCCCGCCACGTTCTTCATCCCCGCAAAGATCATGGAGGATTATCCGGACCTGTGCCGGGAGATCGCAAAGCAAGGCCACGAGATCGGCCACCACGGCTACCATCACGAGCGCTACGTGGACCTGACGCCGGACGAGCAGTGCGCGATCATCGAGAAGAGCCAGCGCATCTTTCGGGAGACCCTCGGCAAGGCGGCGGTGGGGTACCGCACGCCCTCCGGGGACTGGTCGCGTGAAACGGCCGGAATCCTCTGTGGCATGGGCTTTGAATACTCCAGCTCCATGCGTGGCGACGACCGGCCCTACCGCACGGTGATCGGCGGCAAGGAGACGGACTTCATCGAGCTCTCGCCCAAGTGGGACCTGGACGATTTCGTCCAGTTTGGCTACAATCTCTATCCGCCGGAGCCGTCCGGGCAGGATCGCATTGCCGGCATCGAGCAGGTCTACGACAATTTCCGGCAGGAGTTCGACGGCTACTACCGGGAAGGGCTGTGCTTTGTCATCCAGTGCCACCCGCAGATCATCGGTTCCCCCGGAAGGCTCAAAATGTACGACCGGCTGATCCGGTACATTCAGTCGCACGAGGACGTGTACTTTGGCAGGGGCTCCGAGATCGCCGACTGGTGGCGCACGGAGTATCCGGGAGGGCGGCGGTAATGGAGCGGAGTCAATGGCCGGAAGGCCGCAAAGTTGCGGCGCTGATCACAGTCAACCTGGATGCCGAGCAGTTCTGGCTGGGCATGTTTGAAGGCACGGACAGGCGTCCCAAGACGCTGTCCATGGGCGAATACGGCATCAACCGCGGGCTGGACCGCGTGCTGAAGACGCTGCGCGAATATGAAATCACGGCCACTTTTTTCGTGCCCGGCATGGTCGTACTGAACCATCCGGATTCCATCGAGAAGATCTTAAAGGACGGCCACGAGCTGGGCTTTCATGGCCATACCCATCGGCCCATGCATTTGCTGAGTCTCGATCAGCAGCGCGAAGAATTTGCGCTGGGCCTTGATGCGTTTCGGAAGATCGCAGGGCTCACACCGACGGGCTTTCGTGCGCCGGAGGGCGAACTGACCGCGGACACATTGAACATCGCCGCTGAAACGGGCTTTTTGTATTCCAGTTCGCTTTACGATGATGATAGGCCCTACAGGCATGCGCCTGAAATGGGCGGACTCATGGAGATTCCGATGAACTGGAACCTCCACGATTTCCCATATTTCGCGTTCAATTACGGGCCGGCCTTTCCGATCGGCCAGAGCCGCGTCGCCTCCTATCAGCGGGTGACGGAAAACTACACGGAAGAGTTCGACGCGTACCGGCAGTACGGATTGTGCTATGTCGCGCAGTTTACGCCGCAAACGATCGGTTCTCCCGGCAAAATCCAGATCCTGGAGAAGGTGCTCGGGCACATTCGCCGCTGCGATGATGTTTGGGTTGGCTCGTGCAAGCAGCTGCTTTCTTTGGTTCAACTCTAGTCACGATCCTTCTCCGCGGCTTGATCGACATACACTGAAGCCTCCCGCATCTGGGAGGCTTCAGTGCGTCAAAAAACCCTCGCCATAGCATCCCTCCGCCACCGTTCGGGCGAAGCGATGACGCCGCGCAAACCGGCAATGGCTCCGGACCCAAAGCTCTGGAGATTTCAGCGATAAAACGCCTCGATGTACGCCTCTACATCCGCCCTCGTCCCGGTGAACGGGCCGGGGGTTTCCATTTTCAGCGACACCAGCGCGGCGGCGGTGCGCAGCGCCTGCCCGATGGGCTTTGTGAGCCGCTCGGTGATGTAGGCGGAGAAGCAGGTGTCGCCCCGGCCCGTGCGCCCGGACAGGTTGCGCGGTACGAGCGATTCGGCGTAGAACCGCTCACCGTCGTAGACGATCGCCTCGGTGTTGTGCGTGATCATGACCTCTTTCGCGCCCCAGCCGTGCAGGACCTTTGCGGCCTCGCGCCGGTCACGCAGGCCCGTCAGGATTTCCGCCTCCGCGGCGTCCGTTTTCAGGAAATGGATCAGCGGCAAGTACTTTTGCTTCTCCGGCCAGTCGTGAAACGCCATGATCCCCTCGGGCCCTTCGGCACAGCGCAGCATGCACTGCACGTCCAGCGCGCATTTTGCCCGTCCCGAAGCCCACTCAATGATCTCCCCGCCGAAGTCGCCGCGCATGAGGCCCGCGATGTGGATGACGGACGCGTCCACATTGGGCAGTTCGTCCAGGCGGTACGGCTCGATCCGGCTGATCGCGCGGCAGGTGCGCCGCTCTTTGTCCGCCGTGTGGTATACGTTTTCAATGGACGTGCAGTGGGGACTTTCAAGCGGGATCACGTCCACGTTGGCCGCGCGCGAGAACAGCGCCGAAAGGTTTACTTCGTCCAGGTTCGCCTTGGGCAATACGCAAGTTTTGTGCCCAAGCGCCGAGGCCGCAAAACCCGACGCCACCACAGCGCCGCCTACCTCGCGAAGGACGTGGCCGACGTGGTCCACGTTGATGTCCAGCGAGACCTGACCCAGGATCAGCGAGTCATATTTGCACATTTGTACTGTCCCCCTATGCAACCTCATCATGCCTTCCAGGCGTTCCCGGGCTCTTATGCGCCGGGAACGTGTTTCCAGAACCAGTGCGTACACCGGTGGAGGAAACAAAACCGCTCGTCAGTGCGCCGCCCGGAGATTCCAGAGAATTTCTGGAGCACGCAGCCTTCCTCCTTTGCGCTGAAAAGCCGCTTGCGGATTTTGGGCGCCCCTTCTATGTGCTAGCC
>JAEVZE010000049.1 GCA_023392395.1 Bacillota bacterium | reverse complement strand
TGGCCCTGGCGGGGGTCCCGGGGGCTCTGCCCCCGGGACGTATCCTGTCGTTTCTCAGCCAACGTTGGTGGCGTCGAAGATCTGGGTGCCCGCGTCGATGAACTTCTCGACCGGGTCGGTGGAGCCGGCGATGGCCTTCGTCAGGTACTCAACGCCCAGGGAGCCGATCTTGTCCGGGAACTGGGCGACGGTGCCCACGATGGAGCCGTCCTTGATCATGCCCTTGCCCGCGTCGGAGCCGTCGAAGGAGATGATCTTGACGCCGGTCAGGTCGTTGTTGGCAAGCGCCTGCAGGATACCCGGCAGCATGTTGTCCGAGCAGCAGAAGATGCCCTGGATGTCGGCGTTGGCCTGGATCATATTCTCGGTGACCTGCATCGCCTTGTCGACGACCCAGTCGCCCGGCTGTTCGTTGATCAGCTTGAGGCCGCTGCCTTCGATGCCGGCCTTGAAGCCGTCGGCGCGGTCGTCGCCCGCCTGGGAGCCGTTGGCGCCGCGAACGATGATCACGTTGCCGGCGTTGTTCAGCTCTTTCACCATGCGTTCGCCGGCGGACTTGCCGCCCGCCAGGTTGTCGGTGGAGATCAGGGTGACGTACAGGTCCTCATGGCCCGCTTCGATGCCTTGGTCGACCAGCACCACCGGAATGCCCGCGTCCTTGGCCTTCTGGAGCACCTGGATGTCGGCGTTGGAGTCCATGGGGTTGACGATCAGGCCGTCCACCTTCTGGTTGATCAGGTCTTCGATCTGGCTGACCTGGGTGGCAACGGCGGTCTGGGACTCGGCCAGCACGGGAACGAAGGTGTCGCCACCCGCTTCCACGGCGGCCTTGATGGCGTCATGCAGGCTCAGCTGGAAGGCATCGTTGGTGATGGTCTTGGTGCTGTAGCCGATCTTCTTGCCCTCCGCGGACGCGGAGAAGCCGAGGGACAGGACGAGCAGCAGCGCCAGGGACAGGACCCAGATTCGTTTCATGGACAATTCCTCCTTGTGATGTTTGGGTTACGCATGCGCGGACCTCCGCGCAAATCCAATACTTGTTCGTTCCATGATCGTTAATCCTCAATTTCATTGCAGAGTATATCATAATATTATCGATAATTCAATAGGATTCACAAAAAAATCTTGGACGTTTCAACCGTTTCACAAGCGTAATATCAACATATAAATAGAAGCGAACGCCAACACGCGCTCTACATTTGACAAACGGACAAATCCGGTTATAATCAGATGTATTGCAAAAAGTCCCGCGCCCGGCGCGCCTGTAAAGGAGCTGGCCAAAGTCATCATGGCACGACCCAAAGACAAAAGCGGCATGCCCACCCTCAAGAGCATCGCCCAGCGCACCGGCTACACCGCCAACACCGTGTCCCAGGCGCTGAGGAATTCCGCCTCCGTCGCCCAGGAGACCCGCGACCAGATCCGCAAGGTCGCCCGGGAGATGGGCTACGTGCACAACGTGGTGGCCAGCTCGCTCCGCTCGGGCCGGACGCACACAGTGGCGCTGGTTTTCGGCGATGTCTCCAACATGCTGTTTGCCATCAAAATCCGCGAACTGGAAGAAGAGCTCAGAAAGCGCGGCTACCAGGTGCTGATCCTCAACACCGACGAAGATCAGGAACTGGAGCGTCGCGCGATCCACACCGCCATCAGCCGCCAGGTCGACGGCGTGGTGCTCTGCCCCTGCCAGAAGGGGCGGGAGGCGCTCAAGCTCATGGAGCAGCATCACGTGCCCTACCTGCTGTCGGGTCGGTATTTTGACGATGTGGACTGCGATTCGGTGATCTGGGCGGACTACAAGGGCGGCTTGATCGCCACCCGGCACCTGATCGAGCGGGGCTGCCGAAAAATTTTGTTCCTCAACGGCCCGGAGATCATCTCGTCGGCCCGGGAGCGGGGCCGCGGCTACCGGGACGCGCTGGAGGAGGCGGGGCTGACGCCGCTTGAGCGCAGCGTGTCGTCCATGTCGGGCGGCGTACGCAGCGCGCTGGACGCGCTCTACACCGAGGGCCTGCGCTACGACGGCATCTTCGCCTTCAGCGACCTGATGGCGCTGGAAGCCGCCTGCTGGCTATTAGAACACGGCCGGAGGATCCCGGAGGATGTGCGCATGGCCGGGTTTGACGACATCCTGTCCCACATGTGCATCCCCTTCGGCCTCACGTCGATCTCCGCCGACAAAAAGCAGGAAACCCTGTACGCGGTGGAGCTGCTCCTCGGCCGCATCGAGGGCAAACAGGATCACCCCGGCGAGCGCCGCACGATGGACGTACAGCTGATTGCCCGAACCAGCAGCTGACAGCTGATCCGGCCTTACCTGCACAAAACCGAATACAAAAAAGGGCTGTCTCGCCGGTTTCCCCGGCGAAACAGCCTTTTTTGTCTGACGAACCTTCCATACCGCTCATCCCAGTGCGGAATATGCGTGATACTGTCTTGCGTCGTTCCAGCGCGCTACTTAAGGCGGGAATCCCATGTCTCATCTTGGGATTCCTTGGGCGGTCCGCCCCCAGTGTAGCCATGCTTGATCTTCAGCAATCTCCTGAGGCCTACTGAGAGAAAGTTCATATCGGAGAAATTCAAGCAAATCTCACCTCAAAAAACAGTATCCCCCGCATCGCAAAAAACTTTCGTGATTCCAGAAACACACAAGGATCGGGGCGTGAAAATTCCTTCGGGCTTTCAACGAACAGACTTTTGGCACAAAACCTGCTTGCCGCCCAACTGCGCTCGGCTTCATACCCGTCCGCCGTCGCACTCTGACCCCCTAAATGGACGCGCCAGCGGACATTTTCCCTTATTGAGG
>JAEVZE010000039.1 GCA_023392395.1 Bacillota bacterium | reverse complement strand
CGGTATCGCTGGGCGGAAAGCTTCTGGACGGACCATGCCGCTACAACACGTACACGCCCGCATCGCAGGTCACCCGAAATTCATCCCAAACGCTGGCCGTTTTCGATTTCGGAGGCAAGGCCGGCCTTTATGATTTCATGGGCGAGCAGTACGATTCCTGGGTGCGCAGAAAGCGGCTGCTGGTTCGAGGCGACCGGGGGGAAATTGAAAACCTGACCGTGCGCACGCTCCTCGACCACAAAACGCCGGTGGAGCTTCCGTTGACCCGTATGGACACAAGCGAATACGACTACATGTACCTGCACGGCTACACGCTTGGCCGGGATTGGGTGTACAAAAACCGGTACACCCCAATCCTCGCGGAGGGCGCCGCCTCCACGTTCTACGGGAGGGCCTGGGACTACCGCAGCGTGGATTTCCGGCTCACAGATGACGAAATTGCCGTGGCCGACACGCTGGCCGGGATGCGCGATTTTCTGGACACTGGAAAGGACGTCTACAGTTTCGCCGAAGGTGCGCAGGACCAGTACATGAGCCTTGTCATCGGCGAGGCGATGGCGACCGGAAAGCCCGCCATGATGCGGACGCAGCCGTGGGCGGAAGATCTCCGGGTTTCTCCATGATGCCGCGCTGGAGCCGCTGAGGAAAGGCCGTAGAGCGCTTTCTTGGGAGAAAAGCGTTACCGTCAAATTGCTAACGCAATAGCCCCCGATAAATCGTCTCGTCCACCTCTTTGAAGACACAGAAGACCACTCTGGTGGATAGATTCCGCGCCAAGAAATCCCGAACTGCCGAAACCGCGATTTCCGCCGCCTCACGGTTCGGAAAGCAGAACTCCCCCGTTGAGACGCAGCACAGCGCAACGCTTTTGAGCCCTTCCCTTTCGGCAAGTTCGAGGCAGGACCGGTAGCTGCGTGCGAGTTGCGCGCGATGTTTGTCCGTCAGCTCACCGCGCACGATTGGCCCGACGGTATGGAGCACGAACTGGCTGGGCAGGTTATACGCCTTCGTGAGCTTGGCCTGGCCCGTGCCTTCCGGGCGGCCCTGCCGGCGCATCAATGCGGCGCATTCCTCGCGCAGCTGCACGCCCGCCGCCGTGTGGATCGCGTTGTCGATGCAGCCGTGGCCCGGCACAAAGCAGCCCATGAGCGTGCTGTTGGCCGCGTTGACGATGGCGTCCACCCGTAGGCGTGTGATGTCGCCCCGCCACAGCGATACCCTGGGGTTCACCGGGCAGGGCGGGATGTCCTCCAGCGTCACAATCCCTTTGCGGCGCGCTTCTTCCTGGAGAAAGGCATCCTGTACCGGAAGAAAGCCTTCAGGCGCTGGCTTCGGAGGGCGCACGTTGACCAGCGCGCGGTACAACGCGCGCTTATTTGCATTGCCTTCGGGGATGGCTATTTCGTCCCCTCGCTCGGCGATCAAAAGGCCGAGCATAAAATCCAATCGCTCTTGCTGCTCCATCATTGAATCCTCATGACGCGATGCTCTTTTCGCGGTTTGGCCGTCGCCTGCGCGCTCGCGGGGTACCCAAGCAGCACGTGCATCTTCGCCTCGCAGTCCGCGCCGATGCCCCACTGTGCTTGTATTTGTTGACCGCGTTCACTGGCGAAGGTATCCTCGGCCCGGCCCACCATGCAGGAACCGATGCCCAGCGAATGCGCCACCAGCATCATGTTCTCCGCCGCCACGCAGCAGTCGGCGGCGCCGAAGCGCAAGTCCTTCTGTGCGAACAGCGTCAGCACCGTGGGCGCGCTGTAGAACCCGCTGGGGAGCGCCGCGTCGTCGGCAATGCTGGGTTGATCCCTGGAGATATACCCTTCGGACACCACGCCGTGGTAGGCGGCCTTGTTGATCCTTCCCAGTTCCGCGTTGATCTGGGCGTTCTGGCAGACGGCAATCACCGCTGACTGCCTGCTCCCGGCGTTCGGCGCGTACAGCCCCGCGCGCAGGATGGCGTCCAAATCCCCTTCCATGATCTGCTCCGGGCGGTACCTTCGGATGCTGCGCCGCTCCAGAATGCACTTCAAAACTTCGTTCATCATTCTACCCCCGTTTCCGGCTCTCGCCCATGGCCACCTGTACCACAATCTTTCCGTTTGCCTCGTTTTGCTCCATCAGAAGGTGCGCCCCCGCGATTTTTTCCAGCGGAAAGACCCTGCCGACGACCGGCTTGAGGCGGTGCGCTCTCATGTGAGCGAAGATCTCGTCCATGACTGCCTGCGTCGGGAAATTGCTGTAAAAGGAAGTCAGGTACGCGCCGTTGGGGATGCCCTTGATCGGATCAAAGCCATTGGGCGATTCATGCGCCAGGCCGCCCGTCACGCAGGCGATCCCGCGATGCTTTAGCAGCTTCGCCGTGTTTTGAAAGCCCATCGGCCACACCAGTTCCAGCGCCTTCGTCACGCCACTGGGGAAAGCGGCGCGGACCCGGTCAACCAGCGTTTCATCGTCCAGCAGCGCGAGGCTTGCGCCTTGCGCGCGGAGAAAGTCCAGCTTCCCAACATTTCGGGTTGTCGAAAGCACGGTACAGCCGATGCTCCTTGCGTTCTGCATCGCCGCCAGACCCAGCGCGCTGGTGCCGCCGTGAATGTACAGGATATCTTGAGATGAGAGTTGCAGGCCCTCGAACAGCGAGCCCCATGCCGTGAACCACGTCTCCGGGATGGCGGCGAGCTCGACCCAGTCCCAATCCCCGTCCACCGTAAACACGTGGTGCGCGGGCAGCAGCGCGTACTCGGCATAGCTGCCGTCGAAGCTGCGCCCCATGCCACCCATCAGCGCGACGACGCGCTGGCCCGCCCGGAAGCGGCTGTCGGACGGATCGGCGACCACGCCCGCGCACTCGATGCCGGGGATGCGCGGAAGTTGGATGTACGGCGCGTCCGCCTCATGCCGCCGGAGAATCACCTCCGAGCGGTTGAGCCCAAACGCCCTGACCTTGACAAGCACCCATCCGGGCTTGACCACCGGCACCGGCACTTCGCTCACCCGCAGGTCTTCCGCCGGACACGTCTTGGTCAAAACGACCGCTCTCATACCGCGACCTCCTTCCAGCACTGCGGGTCGGCGGCGCGGAAATCGCCCGTATGCCCGCAGGCCACCGCTGGGCAGCCGCGACAGAACCGGAGCAGTTCGCACTTCGAGCACTTTGAGAACTTGTCGTACGCGCGGTATTCGTCCATTTTATCACCCAGGAATATGCCTAAAAGGCGCTCGGAAAGCGCGTTGCCAACCGCGCTCTCCATGCGGCGGCAGGCGTACACGTCGCCACCGGGCAGGATGGTCAGGTGGGAGATCCCACAGTTGCAGCCATCGTAGACGACGTCCGGCAAAAGCTCTTCGGGGATGGTGAACAGTCCCTTTTCGTACAGGAACAGCGTCCACAGATGATCCTTCAGGTTGAACGTGGTGCCGCGATCCCGATATGCTTCAAACTTCGCCCAGCAGGCGGCGAGCAGCGCCTGATACTCCCGCGGCGAAACGTGCGCGCTCTTTTCAAGGCTCGTGGGGCAGTAGCGGGCGAACGCGAATACGTCCGCCTTTGCCACAACGACCAGGTCGATGATGGCGGGGATCTCATAAAGGTTCCGCTTGGAGACCGTCGTCATGATGACGGCGCGCATCCCCGCGGCCTTGATGACGGGGATTTTCTCAAGGGTTGCGTCAAAGGAGCCGGGCTTCCGGATGGAATCGTGCGTCTCCCTCAGACCGTCGATGGAGAGTTGATAGCGCTCGCAGCCGTTACGGTACAACCGCTCGCAGACGACAGCGTCCAGATGAAAGGGATTCCCCAGGATGCCAAAGGAGATTCCCAGTGTTTTCAGTCGTTCCGCAAGCCTCCAGAAATCCCGGTGCAGAATTGGGTCGCCGCCGGTGATGTAGAAATATGGCTGGCGGCCCAGCTGATCGCACATCTCCCGGCAATTGTCCAACACCCGCTCCATGTCCGCCCATTGCATTTCCTGGAGCGGGATGTCGCGGTCTTCCGCAAAGATGTAGCAATGCTCACACCGCTGGTCGCAGTGATCGGTAATATGCCATTGAAAGGCAAAGTATTCTTTCATGATTGCACCTGTCCCGGTTTGTTCCATTTCATGGTTCGCCCCGCCCGGCCGAAGCCGGGCTGAGGCAATTGTACTCGTTCACTTATCGCCCGCGCCGCAGGAGGTCCCGCAGGCGCTGGGCTTTTCCGGTTCCTTCGGCTTGTCGTCGCCCGCGCCGCAGGCAGTCCCGCAGGCGCTGGAAACTGCCATGGCGAGCGTCAGATATCCCTGCGCGCTTTTCGGCGCGAAGAACCGGCCTGCCGCACCCATCCATGCGTTCAGATTATTCAGCTTGCTCATGCTTTTCACCTCCGTTCGCCGTGGAATGTATAGAAACAAGCCTTGCCTGATTTCTATTGCGGGAAAGC
Organism: Bacillota bacterium; assembly: GCA_023392395.1. Classification (GTDB taxonomy): domain Bacteria; phylum Bacillota; class Clostridia; order Christensenellales; family Aristaeellaceae; genus JAEZHK01. The sequence goes on along the minus strand of JAEVZE010000039.1, from coordinate 201 downwards.
AGTGCCTCGACAACCTGGCTGATCGGTTCATCGAAGGCGACGGTGCGCCCGGTATTCTCCTTCGCGCCGCCGGGGTCGTCGCGATTCATGCGGATCAGCGTGGCGCGATCATTCCGGTAGGCGAGCTGCTCGAAGGGGAATCGGATGATGCCCGGCGTGTTGAAGCCGACGCCCAGTTCGAGGCATGCGACCTTCTTTCCC
>JAEVZE010000391.1 GCA_023392395.1 Bacillota bacterium | reverse complement strand
CCAGCGCTCCAACCGCCACTCCCGCGCCGACCAACGCACCTGCGAATCCGGATCTGTCCGATGAGGATTTGAGCCAGCGCACGCTTTACGATGACCCGGACATCCTAAGCTCCGCCCAGATCCCCCTAAACGGCACCGACGCGATGCTGCACAACATCGCCCTCGCCTGCAGCGGCATCTATGGCGTCGTGCTGAAGCGCGGCGAGACCTTCTCGTTCAACGCGCTGATAGGCCCCAACACGGAAGAGGCCGGGTATGAGAAGGCCTCGGACGGGCGCGGCGAGGAGATGATCGGCGGCGGCGTGTCGGTGGTTGCAAGCGCCCTGTGGCTGGCGGTCAAGGAAATGGACGACATCGCCGTCACCAAGAAGGCCACCTACGGCAAGGACTTCAACCAGGCCTACGTTTCAAGCGCCGACGACGCGATCCTGACCGACTACGCCCGCGGCACCGACTTCCGCTTTCGCTACAAGGGGCGAGGCGGGATCACGATCTACACCTACGTGTCGGAGGGCGTGCTCCTGTGCGAAATCCGCCACAACAACAGTTAGTTTCGCAGGTGAGGCGGCTTTCCCGCACGGCGGGCGGACGCGAAGCCGCCGATCCCTGCCGAAGTCGCAAATAGACTTTCCGGCCGAACGGCGCTGGAACAATTTTGTACGTCTTTCGTCTTATTTACGTGACTGACAGGGCGGATTGAGCAGCTTGCAAGGGGGATGGCAACCATGAAAAAAATGCTGGCACTGTGCACGGCGATCATTCTCCTGACCGGCATATGGATGACGCCGGCGGCGAGAGCGGACACCGACGTATCCGCCAACACCGACCTTTCGAGCGCTTCCAGCGCGCAGCTGAACAACATCCAGCTGGCGGTAGACGCGCTGGACGGCGCGTACGTGGCCTACGGCGACACCTTCTCGTTCAACGACATCGTAGGCGACCGCACGGCGAACCGAGGCTACAAGACGGCGGTCAACGGGCGGGGCGTCAAGGCGATGGGCGGCGGCGTGGCGCAGGTAGCCTCGGCGCTGTATCTGGCCCTCGAGCAGCTGGACGGCATCGACTATATCGAAAAAAAGACCTACGGCAGCAAGTATGCCGGCGACTACGTGTTCTCCGGCGACGAAGCCATCATCGTAGATTCAAGCGAGGGCATCGACTTCGTCTTTGAGAACAACTACGACGACTTTTATATCAACATCTGGACCACCGACTCCACCATCGAGTGCACGCTTTCCTCCTACGACGATCCCGGCTACGGCGACAGCGTCGGCTCCTCGACGATCTATCTGGACGGCGCCGACGCGATGATCCACAACATCGAACTGGCTGCCGGTTCCATCATGGATACCACGCTTGAGAGCGGCGACGAATTCTCCTTCAACTCGGTGGTCGGCCCGCGCACTCAGGATTATGGCTACAAGAGCGCCGTCAACGGCCGCGGCGTAAAGGTGGTGGGCGGCGGCGTGGCGCAGGTGGCCAGTGCCATCTGGCTTGCGGTCAAGGATCTGGACTCCGTGACCATCACCGAGAAATCCACCTACGGCAGCCGCTATAACCAGTCTTACGTGGACGACCCCGACGACGCCATCCTGACCGACTACACCGCGGACACGGACTTCCGCTTCACCTACGACGGGGACGGCGAGCTTTCGATCATCACCGAGGTGTCCGGAGATACCCTGACCTGCGAAATCTATGAGAATTAGGGGAATCAATTTCCCGTCGGGCGGGCAAGCTCGCCCTTTGGGGGAATCGACTGTTCCAGCAAAGCCGGTACTGATGATCCAACATGGAGGGCTGTGGCCCTCCATGCCTCCTATTGGTTGTCCGGAATGACACAATGCCTAAACAGTGAGGGAAACCGATGTTCACAGCTTCCGATTGGCTTGACTATCAGGTACTGGATGCCGGGTTCGGCGAAAAACTGGAACGGTGGGGCGATATCACGCTGTGCCGCCCCGATCCGCAGGCGATCTGGCCGCGCCAGCAGGAAGAGTTGTGGCGCGATGCAGACGCGCACTACCACCGCGCCAGCGGCGGAGGCGGGGCGTGGGAATTCCACAAAAAGCTTCCAGAAAAATGGATCATCGGCTACGGAAGCCTTCGCTTTTACGTCCGCCCCACCGGCTTCAAGCACACGGGGCTGTTCCCGGAGCTGGCGGTCATCTGGGATTGGATGGCGGGACTGATCCGGCAGGCGGACCACCCGGTCAAGGTGCTGAACCTGTTCGGCTACACCGGCGGCGCGACGATGGCCTGCTGCCAGGCGGGTGCGCACGTGACCCATGTGGACGCCGCCAAGGGCATGGTGCAGTGGGCGGGCGAGAACCGTGCGCTGTCCGGCATCGACGAGACGAAGACCCGATGGATCATTGACGACGCGCAGAAGTTCGTCGAGCGGGAAGCGCGGCGCGGCAACACCTATCAGGGCATCCTGATGGACCCGCCCTCCTACGGCCGCGGGCCGGGCGGCGAGGTGTGGAAGCTGGAAGATGAACTGTACCATCTGGTTTCTTCCAGCGCAAAGCTCCTTGCGGACGACGCGGTATTCTTCCTGATCAACAGCTACACCACCGGCCTTCAACCGGCGGTGCTAAGCAATATGCTGCTTATGACGGTGGTCAAGGCGCGCGGCGGACGCGTGGACGCGGACGAGGTGTGCCTGCCCATCGCCTCCGGCGGGGTGCTGCCCTGCGGCGCGTCGGGGCGCTGGCAACCATGATCGATTCGTTTCAGGCGGGCGGCCGAACGGTCAAGGTATTGTACCTGGACAACCACCTTCTTGTCGTGGAGAAACCGCCCAACATGCCCGCCCAGGCGGATGAGTCCCGCGATGTGGACCTTCTGTCCGCCTGCAAAACGTACATCGCGGAAAAATTCCAAAAGCCCGGCGAAGCCTTTCTGGGCCTGGTACACCGGCTGGACCGCCCCGCCGGCGGCGTGATGGTTTTTGCGCGCACGTCCAAGGCGGCGGCGCGGCTGACGAAAGCGTTCGCGGGTCACGATTTGGAGAAAACGTACCTGGCCGTGGCGCAGGGCGAGATTGACGCCCCCGCCGCGCTACAGGATTACCTGGTCAAGGGCACGGACGGCATGGTACGCGTAGAGGAACAAAACGCGCACGGTGCAAAGGAAGCGCGGCTCACCTACCGCCCGCTGCACCGCGCGGAAGGGCTGACACTTCTGGAGATTTCCCTCGAGACCGGACGATCCCACCAGATCCGCGTGCAACTGGCAAACGCGGGCCATCCGCTGTGGGGTGACAACCGCTACGGCGGCGGCGCGCCCGGCCAGCAGCTGGCGCTGTGGTCGCACCGGTTGACCATCCCCCACCCGACCAAACCGGAAAAGCTGACCTTCACATCGGACC
>JAEVZE010000384.1 GCA_023392395.1 Bacillota bacterium | reverse complement strand
ACGCTGACCAACTTCAAGACCATCCGCTCCCGGATCGAGCGCCTGAACGTCATCGACGCGATGGAGCGGAACGGCCAGTTCGAAGTGCTTCCCAAGAAGGAAGTCATCAAGCTCAACGCCGAGCGCGAAAAGCTCGAAAAGAACCTGGGCGGCATCCGCGAGATGAAGAAGTTGCCCGGCGCGCTGTTCATCGTCGATCCCCGCAAGGAGCGCATCGCCGTCGCCGAAGCCCGCATTCTGGGCATCCCGATCGTCGGCATCGTGGACACCAACTGCGATCCTGACGAAATCGATTACGTCATCCCCGGCAACGACGACGCCATCCGCGCCGTCAAGCTGATCGCCGGCAAGCTGGCCGACGCGGTGCTGGAAGGCCGCCAGGGCGAGCAGGCCGAAGCGCCGGCAGCGCCCGTTGAAGCATAAGATTGAATTCATTCTGAATCTGGAGGGAAACCCAATGGAATTCACCGCCAAAGACGTCATGGACCTTCGCGGCCGCACCGGCGCGGGCATGATGGATTGCAAAAAGGCGCTCACCGCCACCGAAGGCGATATGGAAAAGGCGATCGATTTCCTTCGCGAGAAGGGCTTGGCCGCCGCCGCCAAGAAGCAGAGCCGCATCGCGGCCGAGGGCATCGTCGACAGCTACATCCACATGGGCGGCAAGGTCGGCGTCATCCTTGAGGTCAACTGCGAAACCGACTTCGTCGCCAAGACCGACGAGTTCAAGGATCTGGTGCACGACATCGCGCTTCAGATCGTGGCTTCCGAGCCCCAGTACGTCAGCCGTGACGAAGTCAAGGCCGACCATCTGGAGCACGAGAAGGAAATTCTCGCCGCGCAGGCCCGCAACGAGGGCAAGCCGGAGAAGATCATCGAGAAGATGGTGCAGGGCCGTGTCGACAAGTTCTACAAGGAAGTCTGCCTGCTTGAGCAGCCCTTCGTGAAGAACCCGGACATCACCATTGAGCAGTTGGTCAACGAAAAGATCGCCAAGATCGGCGAGAAGATCTCCGTTCGCCGCTTCGTCCGCTACAAGATGGGCGACGGCCTGGAGAAGAAGGTCAACGACCTGGCTGCGGAAGTCGCCGAGCAGACCGCGGCGATGATCAGGAAGTAAACCTCAAGGGACTGTCGCCCAAGCGACGGTCCCTTTTTAGCGGGCGTTGAAAACCCGCTTCGCATCTTTTCAACGCATAGGGATTACTGCGTGCGCCTGAAATTCCCGGAATTCCCGGGCGGCTCTACTTCCAGAAGTTATTATTTCCTTCATCAGTGTGCGCACTGATTCTGGAAACCGTACCCGGCGACAAGTCGCCGGGTACGGCAGGAAGGCACGGCGGGGTTTGACAATAAGCTGCGTGGGGAGGCACTCATGGCGAAGTACCGACGGATCATCTTGAAGCTCTCAGGGGAAGCACTGGCAAACGGCGGCGGCTGTTACGACGCGGCGCGCGTCGACGCGGCGGCGGACGTGATCGCGCGGCTTAAAGAGCGCGGCGTCCAGCCCGGCGTCGTCATCGGCGGCGGCAACATCTGGCGCGGCCGGTTTACCGAGGCCATGAACCCGGTCAACGCGGACCAGATGGGCATGTTGGCCACGATCATCAACGCCATCTGCGTCGAGGACGCGCTCTTGCGCAGGGGCTGCCCGGCCCGCACGTTCACCGCCCAGCAGATGGATCGTTTTGCGAAGCTCTACACCGCGCGTGAAGCGGACGAATTCCTGAATTCCGGCGGCGTGGCGCTCCTAGCGGGCGGCAGCGGCAACCCGTTCTTCACTACCGACACCGCGGCGGCGCTGCGCGCGGCGGAACTGAAGGCTGACGCGGTATTCAAGGGCACCACCGTCGACGGCGTGTATGACTGCGACCCTCGCGTCAATCCAAACGCCAGGCTGATCCGTGACATCACGTATCAGAAGGCGATCGAGATGGGCCTCAAGGTCATGGACACCGCCGCCTTCCTGCTTTGCAAGGAGAACAGGGTGCCGGTGATCCGCGTATTCTCGATGGAGAAATTGGAAAACGTATTGATGGTTGCCGATGGCGACGACATGGGAACGATCGTACACGGATGAGCCATTCAAGGCATTGAAAAGCCCTCGGGGTTTTTCAGTGCCTTAAAGTTCGGGCTTTTGCCGCATTTGGCGCTTGCCATTTGTGCCAAAACCCGATACAATAGAGACCAAGACAGGGGCGCTTGCGCGCCACGATGGGAGGAGACCAACGTGTACAAGGAAACGGTGAAGGCCGCATCAGACAAGATGGACAAGACCATCGCGGTCATTCAAAAGGAGCTTTCGACGCTGCGCGCGGGCCGCGCGAATCCCAAGATCCTGGATCGGATCCTCGTGGACTATTACGGGACCCCGACCCCGCTGAACCAGCTGGGCAACATCACTTCGCCTGAGCCGCGGCTCCTCGTGATCGCGCCCTGGGAAGCCAAGATGATCTCCGCCATTGAGAAGGAGATTCAGAAGTCCGACATCGGCATCAACCCGTCCAACGACGGCAAGGTGATCCGCCTTCTGGTTCCGGAGCTGACCGAGGAGCGCCGCAAAGACCTCTGTAAGCAGGTGAAAAAGCAGGCGGAGGAGGGCAAGGTAGCCGTCCGCGCCATCCGCCGCGACTCGATGGAGCACCTGAAGAAGCTCAAGAAGGATTCCCAGATCACCGAGGACGAGCAGGAGCTGGGCGAGACCGAGCTTCAGAAGACCACCGACAACCACATCAAGGATCTGGACAAGATCGCAGCCGACAAAGAAAAAGAGATCATGAGCGTATGACGTTCCTCTTGGGCCTGACACTTTCCCAAGCGCTGGAAGCGCTTCAATCCGAAGGACTGCCCCAGCCCCGCATCGAGTACATTCAGCCGGAGAAGCACCCGGAGGGAACCGAGCGCGTGGTGCGCGTCCGGCCCGGGGAGCTTTTGATCGCCAGGTTCCCGGACAGGGTGGCATCATGAGCATACTGGATTTGGCGCGCCGCGCCGCCGGCCTTCTTCGGCCCGGCGGCGCGGAGGATTTGGGCGAGGGGTTGCCGGCAAAGATGCCGCGACACGTGGCCTTCATCATGGACGGCAACGGCCGCTGGGCCAAGAAGCGCGGCCTGCCGCGCTCGGCCGGCCACACCGCCGGGATGGACGCGATGATCGAGATGATCCGCGCCACCGACGATTGGGGCATTGAGGCGGTCAGCGTCTATGCGTTCTCCACCGAGAACTGGGGGCGTCCCAAGGACGAAGTCTCGACCTTGATGAACATCCTGGTGGAGTACTTCACCGCCCAGATTGACGAACTGCACGAGAAAAACGTGAAGGTGCAGGTGCTGGGCGATCTGACCCAGTTGCCAAAGCTTCAGCGGGACACCGTGGAGAATGCCATCGCCCGCACCGCAGGCAACACCGGGCTGATGTTCAACATCGCGCTCAACTACGGCGGCCGCTCGGAGCTCGTCCGCGCGGCGAGAAGACTCATTGAGCAGGGGCTTAAGCCCGAGGAAGTCGACGAGGCCGCCTTTGAACGGCAGTTGTACACCGCTGGCATGCCCGACGTGGATCTTCTGATCCGCACCAGCGGGGAGATGCGCACGTCAAACTTCCTGCCCTGGCAGACCGCGTACGCCGAGATCATCTTCAACCCCGTGCTCTGGCCGGACTACACGCGCGAGGAATACCGACGGGACCTCGTTCGCTACGCCGCCCGGGACAGGCGATTTGGAAAGGTGTAGTCGCATTTGATGGAAGCCGCCGACAGCAAGATCAGCAACATGATTCGCCGCAGAATCACGGGGATCGTGATCGCGGTGGTCATGATCGCGCTCTGGATTTTCCAGGGCTGGCCGCTGCGCGTGGGGCTGGTTCTGCTCATGATCATGGCCATGTGGGAAATGTACGGCGCGTTTGCCGTCCGCGGCGCGAGGCCCATCCGCTGGATCGGCATGGCCTACGCGGTGCTGACGCTGCCCGCCTACCTATGGTTGGGCGTATCGGCCCTGAGCCCGCTGACCACGGTGTTTTGCATGCTGGCGATGGCAGGCGTGATCCTGCGGGGCGAGATCGACTTTGATTCGGCGATGGCCACGTTGTTTCCTCTCTTTTACCCGGGCATGCTGATCACCATGCTGTTTCCGCTGCAGGACTTGAAGCCAGTGCTTGTGGCTCGGGTCGCCACGGCGCTGATGCTTCTGATCCCGCTGATGACGGACCTGTTCGCCTACGAGTTCGGCACCCACTTCGGCAAGCACAAGCTGTCGCCGGTCCTGAGTCCCAACAAGAGCGTGGAGGGTTCGGTGGCGGGCTTGTTGGCGGCGACCGTCTTTGCGGTCGTCGTACCCTGGGGCGCGCAGCTTGTGACGGCCTATATTCCGTTCTTCACGCCGTATGCGGCCAAGTTGCCGCCGATGTGGGCGTTCGTAATTTTGGGCCTGGTGGGATCTGTCGCCGCCCAGATCGGAGACTTGACCGCCTCGATGGTCAAGCGCTACTGCGGCATCAAGGACTACGGCGCGATCTTCCCCGGCCACGGAGGCATGCTGGACAGGATGGACAGCGTGCTGTTCACCGGCGTCATCCTGTACGTATTCTTCACGATTCCTGCGAGGTGGTAATTTGCGAACCATAGCGGTGTTGGGCGCGACAGGCTCCATCGGACGCCAGGCGCTCGATCTGATCCGGCGGTACCCCGATCAATTCAAAGCGTCGGTTCTGACGGCAAACCAGAACCACGAGGCGCTGTTCGACATGGTGCGCGCGTTCCGTCCGGAAGCGGCCGGCCTGGTGGCCCGCCCGAAAGAGCTTCCGGAGGACGTGCGCTTTTGCGATTGGTACTTCGGGGAGGATTGCTCGGAGCGCGCGCTGCGTGAGCACCGCCCGGACGACGCGCTGGCGGCGGTGGTGGGCATCGCGGGTCTTGGCGCGGTTTTAACGGCGCTTGAAACCTGCGAAAGGGTGCTGCTGGCCAACAAGGAGGCGCTGGTCACCGCGGGCGATCTGGTCATGGCCCGCGCCCGGGAGTTGAGCAAGCAGATTCTGCCGGTGGACAGCGAGCACAGCGCCATCTTCCAGTGCCTGCAAGGCGCGAACGGTAACCGGCCCCGGAAGCTGATCTTGACCGCGTCGGGCGGCCCGTTTCGCACCTGGGACGAAAAGGCCATCCGCGGCGCGACGGTGGACGACGCACTGGGCCACCCCACCTGGCGCATGGGCCGCAAGATCACCGTGGACTGCGCCACGATGATGAACAAGGGCCT
>JAEVZE010000377.1 GCA_023392395.1 Bacillota bacterium | reverse complement strand
GAGGAGTTTCCTTCGGCGTCCTGGCGGACTTACGTCTAGGAGGTGACCGGGCGATGACCATTAAGACGATCGCGCCGCGCAGGCGCAGCCGTCTGCTCAGGTCGGAATGGGCCTGGGCATACGCGCTGATCGCCCCGACGATCATAGGGTTATGCATCCTGAACATCTATCCGTTTTTCAACTCGATCTGGCTGAGCCTGCAGAAGATGCAGGGGCTGACCCCGCCCAAGCTCATCGGCCTGAAAAACTACCAGACGCTTTTCGCGGACAAGCTCGTGATACAGGCCACATGGAACACGCTGTATTTCATGCTGCTCACCGTGCCGGTGGGCGTGTTTCTTGCGCTGGTTATGGCGACGCTGCTCAACAACAAAATCCGCGGCCGCGATTTGTACCGGGGCATCTACTTTCTGCCGCTGGTGGTCGCGCCCGCCGCGATCGCGATGGTGTGGCGCTGGATGTTCAACGCCGAGAACGGCATCATCAACCAGGCGCTGGGCGCATTCGGAATCGCAGGCCCCAACTGGCTCAGCGACCCGAACACCGCGCTGGTCTCCTGCGCGATCATCACGATCTGGAGCTCTCTGGGCTACGATCTGGTGCTGCTGCTGGCGGGTCTGCAGTCCATTCCGCAGACCTACTACGAGGCCTGCGAGATCGACGGCGCGGGGCCCTTACGCAAGTTCTTCCACATCACCGTGCCGCTGGTGTCGCCCACGCTGTTTTTCGTGACGGTGCTCCGGGTCATGTCCGCCATCAAGGTGTTCGACGTGATCTACATGCTGATCAAGGACTCGAACCCGGCATTCAACAAAGGCGTTTCGCTGATGGTGCTGTTCTACCGCGAGGCGTTTGTCAAGTTCAACAAGGGCTACGCGTCCGCGATCGTGCTGTGGAGCTTCGTGATCATCGGCATCCTGACGGCCATCCAGTTCATCGCCGAGAAGAAACTCGTCCACTACGATTGAGAAAGGAGGATCCGTGATGCAAGCCACCATGAAAATCCGGGGGACCACAGGCCGCAGGCGCAACATGATCCCCCTTCACATCATCCTCATCCTGGGCGCGTTTACGATGATCTTCCCGTTCTACTGGATGATCATCACCTCCTTCAAGACCCTGGGCGAGTCCATCATGGTGCCGCCCACGATGTGGCCCAATAGCTGGGCGCCGGTCAACTATACGGAAGTGCTGCGCACGCTGCCGATGTGGAAACTGTACTTCAATACGATGCTGCTGATCGTCCTTCGCATCGCCTGCGCCATCGTGTTCAGCTCGATGGCCGCGTTCGCGTTCGCGAAGCTTCGCTTCCCGTTCAAAGGACTTCTGTTCTTCATCGTCATCACCCAGCAGATGCTGCCGCCGCAGGTGTACATCATCCCGCAGTACCTGCAATTGAGCAAGATCAACATGCTCAACTCCCACTTCGCGCTGTTGTATCCGGGCATCGTCAGCGCGTTCGGCACCTTTTTCCTGAGGCAATTCTACCTGTCGCTGCCGTCGGATCTCAGCGAGGCCGCGATGATCGACGGCTGCAACATCGGCCAGACCTTCCTCAAGATCCTTCTGCCGCTGACCAAGACCGCGCTGATGGCGCTTTCGGTGTTCACCGCGATCTTCGCCTACAGCGAGATGATGTGGCCGCTCATCGTCAACATGAAGGTGGACATGATGACGCTCAGCGCGGGCATCAGTTCGCTCCAGAACCAGTACTTCACCAAATACCCGCTTTTGATGGCGGGCTCGGCCATGGCCATGGTCCCCATGCTGATCCTCTACCTGATCTTCCAAAAGCAATTTATCGAAGGCATCGCGCTCACCGGCACCAAGGCGTGAGCGAAGCCTGCAAGGAGTAAGATCTATGGAGCGCAAGTTTGCTTTTATCGGCGCGGGCAGCTTCGGCTTTACGCGCGGACTGATTCGGGACATTCTCAGCTTCCCGGCATTTCAGGACAGCGAGTTCTGCCTGATGGACATCAACCCCGAGCGGCTTTCCTACATCAAGACCGCCGTGGAGCGGATCATACAGGCCGGCGGCTACCCCGCGCGCGTGGTCGCGACGATGGACCGCGTGACGGCGCTCAAGGGTGCGGACGGCGTGATCTGCACGATCCTGGCCGGGGACATCGACGTCTGGCAGCACGACATCCTGATCCCGAAGTCGTTCGGCGTGGACACGAACGTGGGCGACACCCGCGGCCCCAGCGGCATCTTCCGGTATCTGCGCACGGTCAACCCGATCATGGACATCGCGCGCGACATCGACCGCTACTGCCCCGGCGCGGTGTTCCTGAACTACACCAACCCCATGGCGATGCTGTGCCGCACCGTGCAGGGCGAATTCCCTCACCTTTTGACCAGCGGGCTCTGCCACAGCGTACAGGGCACCGCGGCGATGCTGGCCAAGTGGATCGGCGCGGACATGAAGGACGTCAGCTACACCTGCGCGGGCGTAAACCATCAGGCGTTCTACACGAAGTTTCAGTGGAAGGGCGAGGACGCCTATCCGCTGATCCGCAAGGCCATCACGGAGAATGAAACCGTCTACAACGAGGAAATCGTGCGCAATGAGATGTACCTGGCGCTGGGCTACTACCCCACCGAATCCTCCGGCCACAACAGCGAGTACAACGCTTGGTTCAGAAAGCGCCCGGACCTGATCGAGAAGTACTGCATCCACGGCACCGGCTGGAACCCCGGCGAATATGCGTACATTCTGAACGAGTACAGAAAGCGCGAGACCACCTGGAAGGGCGAAATTGAAGCCTGGGTCAAGGAGGAGCCGGAGCTCAAGCGGGGCGAGGAATACGCCGCCTACATCTTCAACGCCATCTTTGGCGACAACGCGCTGTTTGAATTCAACGGCAACGTGCGAAACTTCGGGCTGATCGACAACCTGCCCCAGGGCTCGTGCGTGGAGGTGCCGGTGCTGGCCGGGAAAAATGGGCTGGAGCCGATCCGCGTGGGCGCGATGCCGCCGCAGTGCGCGCTACTCAGCGGGACGAGCGCCCAGATCGAGGAGATGGTGGTTGCCGGGAGCCTTGCCGGTGACCGCGAGATGATCTACCAGGCCATCTGCTATGACCCGCTCACCAGCGCGGTATTGTCGCTCCGGGAGATCCGGGACATGGTGGACGAGATGTTCCGCCAGAACCGGGAATGGCTGCCGCAGTTCCATTAATACCAATTCCAAACATTCTTTCGTCGTCGCGGCGGATCTTTTCACGCAGAGAGGTTGGTTTGCCAGAGGCAAACCAAGTCGCTTCGCGACCGCAAGATTCAAATGAATTTGAATCTTGCGCCGCGTTGTCGCTCTCCGCTCAACGTAGCGCTGCTTCGCCTCGCTCCGGCTCCTAGCCGGCTATCTAAAATCCCTCGCCGCTTTGGACGAAATAATATTTTGCATTGGTATAAGTTCCGCCGAATACAACAACTAAGGGCAGCTTTGCCGAAGTGGCAAGGCTGCCCGCTTTGGTATGTTGATAAACTCGTCGCACTTTCCAATCGTTCCCGGCGACCCGCGCGCCGGGAATGTGTTTCATCCGCCAGGGCGCCTACTGGTGGATGAAACAATACCCTCGGTCAGTGAGCCGCCCGGAAATTCCGGAGAATTTCAGGCTCACGCAGCTTTTTCTCTTTTGCGTTGAAAACCTCCCTGGGTTTTCAACGCTCGGATTAGCGCAGCAGCGCGGTGGATTCGCGCAGGATGATGTTGCAGGGCAGCGAAGTGCTCGCGGGGGTTTCGACCTGGCCTTCCAGGCGCTGCAGCAGGTGTTTGGCCGCGGTGAAGCCGATCTGCTTGTTGGGCAGGGCCACGGTGGTCAGGCCGGGATAGAGGCAGGAGGCGACCTCCCGGTTGTCAAAGCCCACCACGGACAGATCCGCCGGGATTTTTAAGCCGTGACGCTCGGCGGCGGCGTAGCATCCGGCCGCGATCGGGTCGTTCATCGCGAAAATGGCTGTGGGCGGGATCGCCAGGGAGAGCAACGCTTCGGTCTGTTCCACGCCGGAGTGAAACTCCCAGTCGCCCCAGCGGATGTATTCCGACGGCACGTGCAGCCCCGCCTCGTCCATCGCCGTGCGGTAACCGCTCAGGCGCTGCTTGGAGGCCTGCGAATTCGCGTGCCCAGCGATCAGCGCGACGCGCTTGTGGCCCTGCCGGATCAGAAGACGGGTGATTTCCCGGGCGCTCGTTTCGTTGTCATAGGTGACGGAGATGCTGCTTGGATTGTCGCAGTCGGCAAACGCGTAGACCATGGGGATGCCGACCGGCTGATGCACGCCTTCAATACGGCGGTCGTGCATCGCCACGTAGATGATGCCATCGACCCGCGCGTCCTCAAGCAGCTGGATGCCCTGGTTGACGTTTTTGATGTACTGGCTCAGCTGTTCGTACTGGTTGTAGAGCTTCTGCAAGAGCCGAAGGTTACTGAGCAGCACCTGATAGCCGCTCGTCTCCAAAAACTCGTTGATGCCGTCCACGATTTCAGGCACCGGCAGGCCGCAGATGTCCTCCACGAGCACGCCGATGATGTGCGTTTTGTTCATCCTGAGCGATTTTGCGATGGTGTTCAGCTTATAATTGGTCAGTTCGACCGCCTGCAGCACGCGCTCGCGCGTTTCGGCGGAGACATTTTTTTTGCCGCTCAGCACATGGGACACCGTCGCCACGGATACGTCCGACAGCGCGGCAATCTCTTTCATCGTCGCCAATGTATCGCCACCCCAAGACATTTTTTGACCCTGCGCGCCGGGATTTTTTGGTGCTCTACGCATGCGTTTAAACGATTACTTATTCATATAGCATACCCGTTTTTCCGCGGGATGTCAAGTAAATAGTGAGGATGTGCTGGATTCCAGCGGAATTCCCCCTGATTCTGGCGCAAATGTTAAAATGGTGGTTGACAGCCGGAACCAAAGCTGTTATAATCCAGGCCATAAGAGATAATCGATTAAATAACGGTTCTGACCGGACAAGCATCATGACGGACACGGATCGGCTACTTTCCCGCCGTCGGAGAATTTTGCATTTCAACAAATCGTGCGCAAGGTGGATGACGAATGAAACATACAGAACCTTTGCCCCTTTCCAGCATCAGGCTGACGGACGGCATCCTGCAAAGGATGCAGCGGCTTATCAAAGAGAAGGTGCTGACCTACCAGTGGGAGACTCTGAACGACCGCGTCGAAGGCGCTGCGAAGAGTCACTGCGTCGAAAACTTCCGCATCGCGGCGGGGCTCTCCCAAGGCGAGCACTACGGCATGGTCTTTCAGGACAGCGACCTGTACAAGTGGCTGGAGGCGGCCGCGTACTGTATCGAGGTGTTCCACGACCCTCAGCTTGAGGCGCTGGCGGACGAGGTCTGCCGCCTGATCGCGGCGGCGCAAGGACCGGACGGCTACATCAATACCTACTACACCATTAAAGAACCCGGGCGCAGGTTCACCAACCTGCAGCAGGGCCACGAGTTGTACTGCGCAGGCCACTTTTTCGAGGCCGCCGCCGCCTACTTCCACGCCACGGGCAAGCTGGCGATTCTGGACACGGCCTGCCGCTTCGCGGACTACCTGACTCGCGTCTTCGGCACCGGGGAAGGGCAGATCCAGGGCTACCCGGGGCATCAGGAAGTGGAAGTCGGCCTCATCAAGCTGCACCAAGCGACCGCAAACGAGGCGTACCTGAAGCTTGCGGACTACTTCATCGCCCAGCGCGGGAAAAAGCCGCTATATTTTGAGGCGGAGCGGGAGCGGGCGGATTACCGGGACATCTTTGACGAGGAGGTTATCCACGAGCTTCCCTACGCCCAGACCCACGCCGAGCCCATCCACCAGACGGAGGCGGTGGGCCACGCGGTGCGCGCGCTTTATATGTACAGTGCCATGGCGGACCTGGCCAGGCTGACCGAAAACGCCGCGCTGAAGAACGCGTGCGACGCGCTCTACCATAGCGTGACCCAGCGGCGCATGTACTTGACCGGCGGCGTCGGCTCCACCCAGTGCGGCGAGAGCTTTACCGTGGATTACGACCTGCCCAACGACACCATCTACAGCGAAAGCTGCGCCTCCGTGGCGCTGATGATGTTCGCCCGGCGCATGGCCCAGCTGACCGGGGACGGCGCGTACTACGACACGGTGGAGCGGGCGTTTTTCAATCGGGTGCTGGGCGGTATCTCCCAGGCGGGCACGGAGTTCTTCTACGTGGGGCCGCTTCAGGTCACCCCCTGCGCGTGCCACGGAAATCCCGGCCTCTCCCATGTCAAACCCGTTCGCCAGAAGTGGTTCGACGTGGCCTGCTGCCCCACCAACATCGCGCGCACCATCATGTCCATTGGCGGCTACGCCTTCGGGACGGACGGCGAGGCGCTAAAGATTCACATCCCGCTGGCGGCGGAAATCGACAGCGGCAAGTTCTCCTTGCGGCTGGACACGCAGTACCCCTTCGGGGATACGCTGCGCATCCAAGTGAAGGACCGCCCGCAGAGCGTAGCGGTCCGCTCGTCCGGCCTCGCGCCCATCCGGTCGGTCGCGGTGAACGGGGAAGTACGGAGTCCGCAGCGGGAAAACGGCTACATCCTGCTGCCGGATCTCAAGCCCGGGGACACCGTGGACGTGGCCTACGACCTCCGTCCCCACTACGTCGTATCCCATCCCAAGGTAGTGGCCAACGTGGGCAAGGCCGCCGTGATGCGCGGGCCTATCCTGTACTGCGCCGAGCAGGCGGACAACGGAGAGGGCATTGCAAGCCTGAGGCTTCCGCACGCGGCTGTCTTTGCGGAATCGGAGACATTTGCGGGCGGCGGCACCGTCGCACTGAAGGTTCGTGGCGAGAAGGCGGTCTTTGAAAGCGATGCGTTGTACCAGGACGCACTGCCCCGGTGGGAGGGCGCGGACATCGCGCTGATTCCGTACTACCTGTGGGCCAACCGCGGCGAAGGGGAAATGCAGGTCTACCTGAACGTTCAATCATGCACGTAAGGTGCATAAAAATAGGGAGGAAACGACATGAAGAAGGGAACCCATCTGCTCAGTCTGGTGATCGTCCTGACCATGATCCTTTCGATGGCATCGGGTCTGACGGCGCTGGCCGAGGATCGCGTCACCATCACCTACTCCATGTGGGGCGATGACAACGAGGTCAAGGTGCTCCAGGATACCATCAACAAGTTCGAAAGCGAGCAGGACAAGATCCACGTGGAAATCGTGCAGATCGACCGGGCCGACTACGTCGGCACGCTCAACACCCGCGCGGCGGGCAACAACCTGCCGGATACCGGCATCATGGCGGAGGACGCGGTGCTCATGTGGGCCTCCCAGGGCATGCTGGCGGACGTGAGCAACATGTACGGTGCCGAGGAAGCCAAGCCCTTGGACAGCCTGGCCTTCACCTACCAGGGCAAGACCGTGGGCTACTCCGTGGCGAACGAAGTGCTCCTGACGTTCTACGACCGCAAGGCCTTCAAGGACGCGGGCGTCACCCCGCCGCCGGCCAGCGCCGACAAGGCCTGGGACTGGGACACCTTCGTGGACGTGGCCAAGCAGATGACCCTCGACAAGAATGGCAACAACGCCAAGTCCCCCGACTTTGACCCCAACAACATCAAGCGCTACGGCGTCATGTTCTGCCCCGACTTCTGGCAGCTTGAGGAGTGGTCCGTCACCAACGGCGGCGCGTGGTACGACAAGGATGGCAACGTGACCATCGACACCCCCGAGGCCACGGAAGGTCTGCAGCGCCTCGCGGATCTGTACCTGGTGGACCATGTGGCGCCCCAGTACGGCACCAACACCGCCAC
>JAEVZE010000342.1 GCA_023392395.1 Bacillota bacterium | reverse complement strand
GTGCTGGAGTCCGGCATTCTCGAAGGGCGCAAGACTTACGCCAACATGATCAAATACATCAAGATGACCGCCAGCTCCAACTTCGGCAACATGCTGTCGGTGCTGGCCGCCAGCGCGTTTCTGCCCTTTTTGCCGATGGCCGCGCTGCACCTGATCCTTTTGAACCTGGTGTACGACCTCAGCTGCACCGCGCTGCCCTGGGACAACGTGGACCGCGAATTCTTCAAGGCGCCCAAGAAGTGGGAGGCGCTGTCGATCACCAGCTTCATGTTCTCGCTGGGCCCTACCAGTTCGGTGTTTGACATCGTGACGTACCTTGCGCTCTACTTCGTGGTGTGTCCTGCCGCCTGCGGCGGGCAGCTGTTCCACCAATTGACCGACCCCGCCATGAAGGTGCTGTATGTGGCCGTGTTCCAGTCGGGCTGGTTCGTGGAGTCCATGTGGACGCAGACGCTGGTCATCCACATGCTCAGGACGCCGCTGGCTCCGTTCGTGAAGAGCCGCGCCTCCGCGCCGCTCACCCTGATCAGTTTCGGCGGCATCGCGGTGGTGTCAATCCTACCCTACACGCCCTTGGGCGGGAAGATCGGGCTGTCGCCATTGCCGGGAATCTACTTCCTCTACCTGATCGGGGTCGTGGCTGCCTACATGGCGTTGGTGACGATGGTCAAGAAATGGTATATCAGGAAGTACGGGATTCTGCTGTAATACCGCGATTCATTAGTACAAAACAAGAGAGGACTTGACGCCCTCTTTGTATGTTTATTGCATTCTCTTTGTGTGGGGTCAAGGGGAGTCACTCCCCTTGCGGGGTCCGGGGGCGGAGCCCCGTCGTTCCCCTCGTTTTACTTCTTTACCACCGGGAGCGCGATGTCGATCTGCTTGCCGGTTTCGCCCATGCAGCGCTCGTCGTACAGCTCGTAGTCGGCGCAGCCGGGCGCGTACTCGTAGCCGGACTCCGGGAACCACTGTTCGTAGATGTAGGCCCAGGTGTTCTGGATCGAGGCCACGAAGCCCGGGCCATCCGACGGCGGAGTGGTGAAGACGGCGTAGGTCGCCGCCGGGACGGTGACGAGGCGCAGTTCCGTGGGGATCGCCGCACCTTCCGGCACTTCCAGGCCGATCACATAGTCAAATTCGCCGGTCTCCATGTCCATCTCCATGCACAGGCCGTATTCCGCGTGGCTGACGGGCGTCAGCGCCTTGTGCAGGCTTTCGCAGTGGTTCTTCATATACTCCTGCCAGAACGCCGGAATGGCGCGGCTGTTCTCGCCGCCGACCGAGGTGGTGCGCAGCGCGTAGCCGGCCACCTTGAAGGCCGGGCGAGTGACGAGTTTGGGTTCCATGACGATTCCTCCTGTCAGGTTGTAGTGCAGGTGTGCGACCAGGCTGACCGGTCGGGGCGGGCGCGGCGTCGCGTGCAGGCGGTACCGCTCCGGCGGCGCGCCGTAGGCCCTCTGAAACGCATGGGTAAAGCCCGCGTGGCTCTCAAACCCGTACTCGAGCGCAATGTCCAGCACCCGCCCGCCCTGCGCAAGCCTCGAAGCCGCGTGCTCAAGCCGTCGCTTTCGCACATAGCCCATCACCGGCATGCCGACGTAGGCGGCAAACACCCGGTAGTAGTGGCAGGCGGAGAAGCCCTCCCGCGCGGCGAGGTCCTCCACCGTGATCCTTGCGCCCAGGTTCGACTCGATGTAATCGATGCTGCGCTGGATGTGCTCCCGGTAGTCCATGTCGTTCCCTCCCAACGCCGTCATTGTACCACTGGTTACCCGGCGAACGCTTGTCGGTTTTTTGCAGGATGAAAATGCCGCCCTCTCAAAGTGCAGGCGGCGATTTCTTCCGGGAGAGCGTAGAGAGGGCCGAAGCCCTCTCTACATTCAATCAAATCCGGCGACCTGTGCGGTGGATTTGGCTTTCCCCCAAAGGCCGAGCTTGCCCGGCCGACGGGGAAAGCAATCCCGATCCGGTTTCCGCCAGAAACGCTCGCAAGCGTTTTAGGAAACCGGTTCATTCCGACCGCAATGGAAAGCCGCATAGCGGATTTTCATTGCCCGCTACAGCGCCTTCGTGCGGATTTCTTCGGTCAGCTTTGCGATCAGCGCGTCCGCGCCCATCGCGCCCAGTTCGCCTTCCTTGCGGGAGCGGACCGCCGCCTCGCCGGTCTCGGCCTCCTTGTCGCCGATCACCAGCATATAGGGGACCTTCTCCTTCTGCGCTTCGCGGATCTTGAAGCCGATCTTCTCGTTGCGAAGGTCCGTTTCGACGCGGATACCCGCGGCGCGCAGTTTCGCCTCAAGCGCCTTGGCGGCGTCGTCGGCGCGCTCGGTGATGGTGAGGATGCGAACCTGTACCGGCGACAGCCATAGCGGGAACGCGCCCGCGAAGTGCTCCGTCAGGATGCCGATGAAGCGTTCCATGGAGCCGAACGCTACGCGATGGATCATGACCGGTCGGTGCTTCTGGCCGTCCGGGCCGACGTAGCTCAGGTCAAAGCGCTCAGGCAGGTTCATGTCCAGCTGGATCGTGCCGCACTGCCAGGTGCGCCCGATGGAGTCCTCCAGGTGGAAGTCGATCTTCGGGCCGTAGAACGCGCCGTCGCCTTCGTTGATGGTGTACTTCACGCCCAGTTCGTCCAGCGCGCCCTGAAGGCCGTCCGTCGCGCGCGCCCACATCTCGTCGGTGCCGATGGAGTTTTCGGGTCGGGTGGACAGCTCTACGTGGTACTTGAAACCGAAGGTGGAGTAGATGCCGTCGATCAGCTTGTAGACGCCGATGATCTCGCTGCGGATCTGGTCGGGCGTCATGAAGATGTGCGCGTCGTCCTGCGTGAAGCAGCGCACCCGCATCAGCCCATGCAGCGCGCCGGACAGCTCATGCCGGTGCACCAGGCCCAGTTCGCCCGAACGGTTGGGCAGGTCCTTGTAGCTCCAGATGCGGCGCTTGTAGGTCAGGATGCCGCCGGGGCAGTTCATCGGTTTCAGCGCGAAATCGGTATCGTCAATCTTGGTGGTGTACATGTTCTGCCGGTAGGTTACCCAGTGGCCAGACGTCTCCCAAAGCGCGCGGTTCAGCATGACGGGCGTCTTGATTTCCTCGTAGCCAGCCGCCGTGTGGATCTGCCGCCAGTAGGATTCCAGTTCGTTGCGCAGGATCATGCCCTTGGGGAAGAAGAACGGGAAGCCCGGGCCTTCATCCAGGATATCGAACAGATCCAGCTCACGGCCCAGCCTGCGGTGGTCGCGCTTTTTTGCCTCTTCAATGCGGGCGAGGTAGGCGTCCATGTCGTCCTTGCTGAAGAAGGCGGTGCCGTAGATGCGCTGCAGCATCTTG
>JAEVZE010000300.1 GCA_023392395.1 Bacillota bacterium | reverse complement strand
GGCGCCACAACGGCGCCGACGCCCGCGCCGACGCCCTCGTCGGAATATGTGGAACTGAGGCCGGGCGATTCGGGCGACCGCGTGAAGAAGCTGCAGACCAGGCTGAAGGAGTTGGGCTATTTCACCGGCGACATCGGCGGCAACTACCTGGAAAAGACCACCAAGGCCGTCAAGCTGTTCCAGCGCGCCTATGGCAAGGACGAAACCGGCGTGGCTACCGTCTCGTTGCAAAAGACGCTGTTCTCCGACTCCGCCAAGCCCTATGAGGGCGCCGATCCCACGCCCGAGCCGGAATATGTAAAGCTTTCGCCCGGCGACAGTGGCAGCCGCGTGAAAACGCTGCAGACCCGGCTCAAGGATCTTGGCTACTTCACCGGAAGCATCGGCGGCAACTACGGCGAACTGACCACTGCGGCGGTCAAGCGCTTCCAGAAGAAGATCGGCGCCAACGAAACCGGCGTCGCCACCGTCACGCTGCAGCAGAAGTTGTTCGCGGACGACGCGCCCTACTATAAGGGCAGTGGGACGTCGACTTACAAGACGCTTAAGGTGGGTTCCACCGGCGACGAGGTGACCTTGCTGCAGACCCGGCTGATGGAACTGGGCTACCTCTCCGAGGACGAAATCGCGCTGGGTAAGTTTGAAAAATCCACCCGGGACGCGGTGATCAACGCGCAGCTCGCCCGCGGCTACGAATCCGACGGAACGGCCGACAACGATTTCCAGCAGTACATCTACTCCGACGAGGCGTACGACTACATCGACAACCCGGAGGGCGACTCGAACGGCGACTTCTAAGCGCCCGCCTCATAGTACTTTCGGTCACGAAGGCCGTTCGCAACGCGGACGGCCTTCGTCTTGTCATGTTTCGGTTGTCGAAGTTCGAAAAGCATGGTAAAATATGGAAAGATGCTGGGAAAGGCGCGCCGCTGCTTCGCGGCGCGTCGGGAAGGCGACGATGCTGTACCGATTGATGCTGGTGGACGACGAACCCGAAATTCGCGAAGGCATGAAGGAAATCGTCGACTGGGAGGCCTGCGGCTTCCGGCTGGTCGCCGAGGCCGACAACGGGCTGGAAGCGCTGCAGCTGGCCGAGCAGACGCGGCCAGATCTGGTCATCACCGATGTGCGCATGCACTTTATGGACGGCCTGGAGATGGTCGAGCGGATGCGCGCGTTTCTGCCGATGGCGCAGTTCATCGTGGTCAGCGGGTATGACGAGTTCGAGTATACCCGAAAATCTATTCAGATCAAAATCGCGGACTATGTGCTCAAGCCCATCTCCGCCGTCGAATTTTCGGCGGTCTTGAAGCGTGCAAAGCACGCGCTGGACGAAGAATACGCAAAGCACAACAGCGTGCAGGTGATGAACCGGATCTTCTCCGACAGCCTGCCGATTTTGCGGCAGCAGCTGCTCTATTCGCTGATGTCGGGCGGCATGGACGAAGTGAGTGCCAGGTCCGCCGCGGCGCGGTACAATCTGGATCTGGAGGCCAGCCGCTACGCGGTCGCTTTGCTGCGCATCGCCTCCGGCGGGGGGACCACGCTGGCTGGCGACGAGGAATTGGTGCGGCTGGCGGTGGATCAGATCGTCCGGGAAGTGCTGGGCGGGCGGGTCGCCTGCCACGTGTTCAACCACAACGGCCGAGTGGCGGTCTTGGCGATGCTTCGGGAGGAGCAGTCGATGAGCGATCTGATGACGCTGATGGACACCGCCGCAACCGTCGTTCGGGATTACCTGGGTGCAACGGTGACGGCGGGCGTGGGGGAGCCCTGCCAGCAGCTTTCAGGCATTCCGGAAAGCGCGGCGCAGGCAATGGCCGCGCTGAACCACTGGGCGCTGGTAGACGACAGCCAGGTCATTTACATCCGGGATTTGAAACCTGGGGACGGCGCGCATCTGACGATGGATGCGCAGGCACCTGTGCTCCTGTCCTCCGCGATCCGCTCTCGACAGAAGGCGGAGATCGCACAGTGCGTCCACGCGCTGATCAGCCGCCTTCGCGGCGAAAAGATCTCCTTCAGCGAATATCAGGTCTATATGATGGAAGCGCTGATGGCTGTCATCCAGACCGCCCGCGACATGCAGGTGGAGCTGGATGTGACCCGCGATCCTTCGGGCAGCCTGCTCAAGGATTTCCTGGAAGCCCGCGATCTGGACGGAGCGGAGGAGATGCTGCTCTCCTTTTGCATGTCGGTTGCGGACGCCATCGGCACGGGGCGTAGGGAGAGCTGCCAGCGCATCGCCCAGCAGGCGCAGGACTTCATCGCGCAGCGCGCGGGAGAGACGTCGTTGTCCATTGAGCGCGTATGCGAGGAACTCAAAGTCAGCCCCGCCTACTTCCGGGCGCTGTTCAAGCGGGAGACCGGGCAGACATTCCACCAGTATCTGAACGGCCTTCGCATGAACCGCGCGATGGAACTGCTGCGGACCACTTCCTGGAAGACCGCGGAAGTGGCCCAGTTCAGCGGCCTGGGCGAGGCCAGCTATTTTAGCTATGCGTTCAAAAAACACTTCGGCATCTCCCCCTCACAGGTGCGGAAGGAAAGCGAGTAGCCGTGTTTCGCAAATGGCGCGAAGGCAGCCTGCAGATGGCGATCATCACCTCGTTCACGCTGCTGGTGGCGGCGGTTCTGCTGGTGGTGATGTTCGGGCTCGCCGCGCGCACCAATCAGCTGATCCGGGAAGACGCGGTTGCCCGGACGCGGCAGACCGTGACACAGGGCAACGCCTCGCTCAAGGTCTATATGTCCAGCGCGCTGGAGACGATGGCGCTGTTTAAAAGCCTGGTGCAGGAAGCGGCGGATGTGCGCTCCCGCACGTTGTCCGAGCGCATGCGCCTGATCAAGCGCCAATACGCGGACATCTCCAGCCTGTCGGTCTTCTCCAGAGCTGGCGAAGTGCTGGCCTCCACCGCGGGGGATTCCCCCAAGGAGCCCTACGCAATCCGCAAGGCCAGCTGGTTCAAACGGGCGTTTGAAGCGCAGCCATCGACGGTGTCGATCTCGAAGCCCTATTTGCAGGATGCGTTCACCGGGCAGTATGCTTGGGTGATCACGCTTTCCACCCAGGTGGAGTATGAGATCATGGGCCAGGTCCAAACGGGCGTGCTGACGATGGACCTTCATTTCCGCGCGATCGAAGCGCTTCTCGGCAAGGTCCGGCTGGGCGTCAGCGGGTACGTGTACCTGCTGGGCCCGGACTACGAGTTGATCTACCACAACCAGCAGGCACTGATCCAGATGGGCATCAAACGCGAAAATACCGATCTAATCCGCAAAAACGTCATCGGCGACTTCTTCGATATGCAGGACAACCGGGAGCGCTTCGTCGTCGTACAGACGGTGGACAATACCCGCTGGCGGCTGGTGGGCGTTGCGTACATGGACGAGGAGATGGCCGCAAAACAGCAGCTGATCCAGATGGTGTTGTCGCTTTTGGCGGCAGGCATCCTGCTGGCGTTGTCGGTGGCGATCCTGCTGGGCCGCCTGATTGCGCGGCCGATGAACCGGCTGACCCGCATTATGAGCGCCGTCGAGGGCGGGGATCTGAACGTTGAGATTCCGCAGCATGGGTTTTCAGAGATCGCGAACCTGGCCAGCGCGTTTCGGCTGATGCTGGGCCGCATCAAACTTCTGATGCACCAGAACGAGTTGGAACAGGAGCAAAAGCGCCTGTATGAGTTGGACGCGCTGCAGGCCCAGATCAACCCGCACTTTCTGTACAACACGCTGGACTCCATCGTGTGGATGCAGGAGCGCGGCCAGAATCAGGACGCCATCCAGATGGTTACTGCGCTGGCCAGGCTCTTCCGCATCTCCATCTCCAAGGGGCGCAGCATCATCACCGTCGCGGAGGAGCTTGAGCACGTTCGCAATTACCTGATTATCCAGTCGATCCGGTTCAAAAACAAGTTCACCTATACCATCAGCGCGCAGCCGGAGGCGCTCAGGCTGCGCACCATCAAGCTGATCTTGCAGCCGCTGGTGGAAAACGCCATCGTCCACGGCCTGTCGCACTTCGCGACCGACGAGGGGCGCATTGAGATCACCGCCTCTGTAGAGGACGAATGCCTGGTGCTGCGCGTCCGGGACAACGGGCTGGGCATGAGCCGGGAGGAGATCGACACCGTGCTCATCCCCCGAAATGGCGGTGGCATCGGCCTTCGCAACGTCCACGAGCGGATCAGCCTGACATTCGGGAGCGAGTACGGGCTCGCTATCGAGAGCGAACAGGACGAGGGAACGCTGGTCACCATCCGGCAGCCGGTCATCCGGGAGGAGGAGCTGCCGTGAAGCATCCGATCTTTACCGCGACGGCTTCGGCGCTGATTGCGGTGTTCCTGACGGTCTTTGGCCTCTGGCCGGGGCAGGGTGCGCAGAAGCAGTCTGTGCGAATGGTCGCGCTGGTGCTGGATACCAGCATCGGCGTCAATTCGGCCGTGATCGCCCAGGGCGCGCAGATGGCGGCCAGGGAGTACGGGGCGGAACTGACGGTCAGCGCCCTTTCAAAAACCGATGCACCGGAAAGACAGCTCAGCCTGATCCGGGAGGCTCTGGACGAGGGGGCGTCCGCGATCCTGCTGGTACCGGCGCAGGAGCGCCTCGTGAGCGAGGCGGTCCGCTTGTGCGAGTTGCATCACGCAAACCTGGTGCTTCTGGACGCCTGCGAATCCAGCCGCGGCAAGACGCCCTATGTGGGCACGGACCACATGGCTTCGGGCATCAAGGCGGCGGAGACGCTGCTTAACATCACCGGGGCAAAAAGGCTATTGATCCTGACCTCGGGTGACCAGATTTCTTCCGAGAGGCTCAGGGGCGCAAAGCTGGCTGCGGCGCGCCAGGGCGCGGAGGCGGTTGTCTTCCGGGTTCGCATCGTTGGCGACAGTCCCGGCGACGAGGGCATTCGCGGGATGCTGGCGCAGCACACCGATGCGAGCGCCGTGCTCTGTCTGGACGGCACGCTGACCGAGTGCACCGCCCGGGGGATTGAAGAAATGGGCATGAAGAGGCAAATGACGTTGGCTGGCTTTGATTGTGATCAGACACACATTGATTGCCTTGAGAGTGGCTCCGTCCGGTTCACCGTGCTCCGTGAGCCACTGGCGGTAGGCTACGAGGGTTTCAAGTGCTTGATGGACATGATGAACTGGGACATGGCAATTCCGATCAAGTACGTGGATGTGGCGGTGATCATGCGAGAAGATATTCTCAAGCCGCAAAATGTGCGGCTTGTGTTTCCGCTGATCCAGTAAAGGAAACCAGGGGGAAATTCGCATGAGGTTTTTCACGCTTCTGATGGCGGTGCTGCTCATCGCGGCGCCGGTCGCTTCCGCGGCGGTGGTAGGGGTGGAGATCTACCGGTCGGACGACACATTCATGTCCGACATGCGGGAAGCGATGGAGTTGGCCGCGGCTGGCCGCGTTACGCTGGACGTGGCCGAAGGACAGAACGATCAGACGGTGCAAAATGATCTGATCTGCCGCCACGTAGAACAAGGCGTTGATGTGTTGGCGGTCAACCCGGTGGATCCGACGGCTTCGTCCATCATCCTGGAAAAAGCGGCAGCCAGCGGCGTACCGGTGGTGTTCTTCAACCGCGAGCCTGACGCCGCCGACATGCCTGAGAGCGGCTGGTACTACGTGGGCGCCCCCGCCGAGCAGTCCGGCGCCATGGCCGGGGAGCTGATGGCCGATTACTTCAAGCGCAATCCCGGCGCGGACCGGGATGGGGACGGCATCATCCAGTATGTGCTGCTGGAGGGCCAATCTGGGCACCAGGACGCGGCGCTCCGGTCGGAATACTGCGTGAAGGCCTTCAAAAGCGCGGGATTCAAGGTCTCCCTGATCGCCTCGGAGCGAGCCAACTGGCAACGCTCCGAAGCAAAGGACATCATGACCGAATGGCTTGCCGCTTACGACGACATTGAGGCGGTGTTTTCCAACGACGACGACATGGCGCTGGGCGCGATCGACGCGCTGAAAGCCGCCGGGTATTTTACCGGCGGAAAATTCATGCCGGTGGTCGGCGTCGATGCGAACGAACCCGCCCTGGAAGCGATGCGGGAGGGTACACTGCTGGGCACTGTGCTCAATGACGCGGTCAGCCAGGCGCACGCGGTCGTCAATCTTGCGGCGGTGCTGGCTCGAGGCGAAACGCCGACGGAGGAGAATGTCGGCTACCCGATCACGAATGGCAAATACATCTGGATTCCTTATAGGAAGGTGACACCCGAATCCCTGAAAGCGCGCGGATAGTGGGGAGCGTTGAGAAATCAGGACGGCTGGCGATGCCGCCGTGCGGGAGAGTATCATGGCGCCGAGTACCGATGAAACGGCGGCGCGCGCGCCGGTCTGGGATCGTTTCGCCGGGAATACTGTATTTGAACCGCGGCACACAGCGCGCGGGTTGGAGGTCTTTCAATGTTTTACCTGCTATTGGCCGAAGACTGGACGAAAGTCGACGAGAAAATCCCCGAGTTCTATGCGTCGCACCTCAGGTCCGGTCAGTTGGATCGGTTTGAGTGCCACCAGGACGTGAACCTGATCTCCTTTGATTGGTACGATGTGCGACAGCCGCTGGAAAAGCCGTCTCGCGTTGTGATCTACGTGGACGCGCAGGACATCGTGTTCCTGTTTGAAGAGAAAAGCGCGCTGGAAGCGGCCGGGGCGCTCCTGCGCGATCTGCCAGGCGGCCCTGCCATGGATGCCGCCAGCGGAGAGCAGACGCTCTACCGGTTCTTTAACGGCCTGATCAAGTGCGACAACGACAGCCTGGAAGCGCTGGAGGAAGAGATCATCAGCGCCGAGGATGGCATCATGTCCTCGCCCAAGCGCCAGCTGTCCCACTCCTTCGCCCGCTTCCGGCGAACGCTGTTTATCCTCAAACGGTATTATGAGCAGCTTAATACGATCTTTGAGGGGTTGGTGGAAAACGAGAACCACCTGATCGGCGAGGACAGCCTGCGCCACTTTGTAATCCTGGACGGGCGCATCGACCGGCTGTACGAGAACGTGCGCAGCCTGCGGGATTACGTGTCGCAGGTGCGGGAAGCGTATCAGGCGCAGATCGACATTGAGCAAAATAGCCTCATGAAGACGTTCACCGTCATCACCGCCATCTTCCTGCCGCTGACGCTCATCGTAGG
>JAEVZE010000154.1 GCA_023392395.1 Bacillota bacterium | reverse complement strand
TTTTGGATCTGCATCGCGGTGTCGCCGATCAGAACCACCTTCTGGATCTGGCTTCCGGGGATCGCCTGGCAGAGCCGGTTCATGTCCACGTGCTTGTCGTAGCCGCCCAGAATCATTACGGTGGGCTTCATCATCGTTTGGATGGCCTTCAGCGTGGAGTCCACGTTGGTGCCCTTGGAATCGTTGATGTAGGTGATGCCGTCCAGCTCCCGCACCTTTTCGATCCGGTGCTCCACGCCCTTGAAGGTGCGCAACGTGTGGCGAATGACCGGCGGCGGCACCTCCATGCACATGGCGATGGCGGTGGCGGCAAGCGCGTTTTCCAGGTTGTGGGGCCCGGGGATGGCGATCTCATCCGCTACGCAGATGGTGCGGTTGTCGTCAGCGGTGCCATAGACCACGCTGCCGCCGAGCACGAACGCGCCTCGGGGCGGAATCTGCGTGCGAGAGAACCAGCGGACGCGGCAGGGCGTGTCCTTGGCCATGTCCCGGAGCACCTCGTCATCGTAGTTCAAAATCAGGTAGTCGTCCGCGGTCTGGTTTTCAAACACGCGGGCCTTCAGCCCGGTATAGACCGCCATCGTGCCGTGGCGGTTCAGGTGGTCCTCGGTGATGTTGAGAATGGCGGTGACCGACGGATGGAATTTCTCGACCGTCTCCAGCTGAAAGGACGAGACTTCGCAGACGGTCACGTCCTCCGGGCGGGTCTTGAGCGCCACGGAGGCGTAGGGCACGCCGATGTTGCCCACCACGTAGGTGAGCTTGCCGGCATTTTTGAAGATCTCGCCGGTCAGCGTGCAGGTGGTGGTCTTGCCGTTGGTGCCGGTGATGGCGATCAGGCGGCCCTGAGCGTAGCGATAGGCCAATTCCAGTTCGCCGATGACCGGGATGCTCATATACCTGGCCTTTTCGATGGCCGGATGCGTGACGGGCACGCCGGGGCTGACCACCACAAGGTCCATGCCCTCGAGCAGCGTCTCCGCCGGCTCGCCCAACCGCCATTCGATTCCGTCCAGGCGCAGTTCGTCCAACTGGTTACCCAGCTCCGCCTCGGACTTCTGGTCGGCAATGCGCACCTGTGCGCCCGTCTCGTGCAGCATGCGCGCGGCGGCCACGCCGCTTCTCGCCATGCCGACGACCAGCACTTTCTTGCCCTGCATCGAAAATCCCTCCCCGCGCCCGATCCCGCGTTACGCCGTAAACCCGAGCAGCGCCACCATGCACAAAAGCGCCGTGACGATCATGTACATCGAGACGATTCTCGTCTCCGCCATACCGCTTAGCTCAAAGTGATGGTGGAGCGGCGCCATTTTGAACACGCGCTTTCCGTGGGTCGCCTTGAAGTAGGAAATCTGGATGATGTCCGACAGGCTCGACGCCACCATCGCCAGCGCGATGATGGGGATCAAAAGCGACAGCCTGGTCAGCGTCGTCACCGCCACCAGCGCGCCGCCGATAGCAAAGGACCCAACGTCGCCCATGAACACGCCCGCCGGATAGCCGTTAAAACGCAAGAAACCCAGCAGCGCCCCGGCCGCGGCGCCGCAGAAGATCATCAGGTTGGTCAGATTTCCCTGACCCGGCGCGCCGGAGGCGGCCAGAAGCATCAGAATCAGCCCCATCGTGATGAAGTCGATCAGCGCGCAGCCGGACAGCAGGCCATCCAGTCCGTCCAGGAGGTTTGCGCTGTTGACGGTGGCCACCATCACGAACACCATCATCGGGACGTACCAGATCCCCAGGTCCCACTCCAGATTCGTGAACGGCACGATCCACTTGGAACCAACGGCCGGCTCCGTATAGGCCCAGACCGAAAACGCGATGGAGAGCACCAACTGCGGCACGATCTTTTGCATGGGTGTCAGGCCCAGCGAGCGTTTTTTCTTGACCTTGATGAAGTCGTCCACAAAACCGATCAGCCCGAAACCCAAGGTCGCGATCACCGCAACCGGCAGGTAACCCCAGCGGGAATCGCCCTGGGACATGATCAGCGGCACCGCGACCATCGGGATCATAAAGATGATGCCGCCCATCGTCGGGACGCCCTGTTTCTTCTTATGGCTCTCCGGCCCCAGATCGTAGATGGTCTGGCCGAACTTCATGCGCTTGAGCCACGGGATGAGCATCGGCCCCAGCGCGATCGCCGCCAAAAACGAAATCAGTACCGTCCAGATCAGTCGCTGCATCTTTTGTTTCCCTCCGCGCGTTCATGTTTCATGGAACCAGCGTCTTCTCCAGCAGCTCCCGTACGACCACTTTTTCGTCAAAGGGATGCTTGACGCCCTTGATTTCCTGGTAGGTCTCATGGCCCTTGCCCGCCAGCACGACCACGTCCCCCGGGCGCGCCATCTCCAGCGCGTGGGCGATGGCCTTCCTGCGGTTTTCGATGACGATGTATTGGGCGTTTTCCACCCGTTTGATGCCCCGCTCGATCTCGACCAGGATCTCATTGGGGTCCTCGCTGCGGGGGTTGTCGCTGGTCAGGATGCTGAAATCGGCCAGCCGACCGCCGATCTCGCCCATGATGGGGCGCTTGTCGTGGTCCCGGTCACCGCCGCAGCCAAACAGCACGATCACGCGGCCCGCCTTGGTCGTCTGGCGCACGGTGGTCAGGATGTTGGAGAGCGAATCGGGCGAGTGGGCATAGTCCAGAATCACACGGTAGGGCGTCTCGGTTTCGAGTAGCTCGATGCGCCCGGGCACGCCCTTGACCAACTCCAGCCCTTTTTTGATGGCGGCGGAATCGATGCCCAGACAGTCGCACATGGCGGCGGCCATCATACTGTTGTAGACGTTGAAGATTCCGGCCATATGCAGGTCCACCTCGATGACGGCCCGCTTGTGGAAGGTCAGGCGGTAGCTAAGGCCCCGCTCGCCGATCTCGATGTCGTTGGCGTAGACGTCGGCAGGGCTGCGGATGCCCACGCGGGTGGCCGGAATCGAACGCTCCTGAAAGGCGTTCGCCACGCGCTCGTCGTCCACGTTGACCACCGCACTCAAACACATCTCAGGCGCGAACAGGCGCATTTTGGTTTCCAGGTACGCATCCATGTCTTTGAAAAAATCCAGGTGGTCCTGGGAAAGGTTGGTAAACCCGGCCACGTCGAAGACCATGCCCTCAAGTTTTTTCAGCGCCAGCGCGTGTGCGGAGACCTCCATCACCACGTACTCCATGCCCTCGTCGGCCATCTGCCGGAGCAGACGCTGGAAGTCAATGGGGTCGGGCGTGGTGAGGTTCGCGGGGATCTCCCGGTCCGCAATCATCGAACAAACAGTGCCGATCAGGCCCACCTTATGGCCCGCGGCCTCCAGAATGGATTTGATCAGGAAGCTGGAAGTGGTTTTGCCTTTTGTGCCGGTCACGCCCACCAACTTCAACTGCCGGGCGGGATTGCCGTAGAACTCCGCGGCGATATAAGAAAGCGCCTCGCGCACATCGGGCACAAGGATTTGCGCGCAGTCGATGTCAAGCCTGCGCTCCACCACCAGCGCTTCCGCGCCCGCCTCCACCGCCTGGGGCGCGAAATCGTGAGCATCGGTGCGCAGGCCCGGGATGCAGAAGAACAGCGCGCCCTTTTCGACCTTTCTAGAATCGGTGCAAAGCGAGGTGACATCCTGGTGTTCGTAGCCCAGCACCTGCACAAGCCCCGGAATGTTTTTCGTCAAATGGGTAATTCTCATCCAATCGTCCTCCTGTGTCTGAAACGGCCCGGCCACGGCCGCTCCGGTTTAGCCGCCCGGCGCCTGGAATTTCACGCGGACGAGGGTGGTCGGCGTCACTATTTCGCCCGCCGCCGGGCTCTGGGAGACCGCCACGCCGCTGCCGTCGGCCTTCATGGCGAGGTTGTACGCAGCCAGCAGGCGGTTTGCCTCGAGGATCGAAAGGCCCGTCAAATCGGGCACTGAAACCTCTTGGGCGTCGTCCCGCGCGTCCTTCAAGTATAGCATGACCAGCGAGTTGCGCGCCATATGCGCGCCCGGCGCGGGCATCTGATCCACTACCTGGCCGTCGGACCCGCTGACCAGACAGTCCAGGCCCACGGCCTTGAGCGCCTTTTCAGCCTCTGCAATCGTCTGTCCGGTAACATCGGGCACGGTGGAAGGTTCCTCGGCCTTCTGCTCGGTTTCGGGCACGCAGCCTAAGTAGGCCAGCGTCTTTTGCAGGATGTCCCGGGCGAACGGCGCCGCCGTCACCGCGCCGAAGTCCGGGCGCTTGCCCGCCTCGTCCACAATCACGATCAACGCCACCTTCGGGTCGTCCGCCGGTGCGAAGCCCAGGAACGAGCCGATGTGGGTATCGGAGGACACCACGCCGTTCACGTACACCTGCGCCGTGCCGGTCTTGCCGCCGATCCGGTAGCCTTGGATACGGGCGTTGCGTCCGCCGCCCTTTTCGACCACCGACTCTAGAAGCCCGCGCACGGTAGTGGAAGTTTTTTGCGAAATCGGGTGATCCATCACCGTGGGTGATCCGCGCTCCACCACATTGCCCACCGCGTCCCTGATCTCTTTGACGACGTAGGGTTTCATCAAGTTTCCACCATTGATCGCCGCGCAGGCGGCGTTCAAAAGCTGCAGCGGCGTCACCGCCACCGACTGGCCAAAGCCGATGCGGGCGATGTCCACCCGCTTGACCTTGGTTTCATCGATCAGGATGCCGGTTCCCTCGCCGGGGATGTCCACGCCGGACACCGTGCCCAGCCCGAACGCCTCCATGTACTTGTAGAAGCGTTCGATGCCCAGCCGCAGTCCCAATTCCACGAACACCGGGTTGCAGGAATTCTGCAGGCCCTTGGCCAGGTCTTCCGCGCCGTGGGCGTCGTCCCAGCAGTGGATACGCCCGCCATCCACGACGACCGAGCCGGAGCAGTAAAAATGGTCATTCAGGCTGGTCACGCCCGCATCCAGCGCAGAGGAAATAGTGACGATCTTGTAGGTCGATCCGGGTTCGTAGGCATCCGTGATGACGCGGTTGCGCAACAGCTCGTTGAGCGTCTCCACGTCGTCCCGGGGCGGGTCATTGAGGTCAAAGTCCGGCTTGGAGCACATGGCCAGGATCTCGCCGGTTTTGGGATTCATCACCAGCACGCGGACCGCTTTTGCCCGGTTGACGCTGATGGCTTCCCTGGCCGCCTGCTCGACGAAGCTCTGGATGGAAGCGTCGATGGTCAGGGTCACATTCCCGCCGTCGATCGAGGGGATGTACTCGCTCTCGCTGTAACCCAGCCGCCTACCTTTGCCGTCGATCTCCGAAAGTACGCTGCCCGCTTTGCCCGACAGATACTTGTCCATGGACGCCTCGAGGCCCGCCTGCCCAACCCCGTCGATGGACGTAAGGCCGATCAGCTGGGAGGCAAACGCGCCCATTGGGTAGTATCTGCGCGCATCCTCCTCCAGATACAGCCCGTCCAGCGCGCTGGAGCCGGAGGAAGCGTGCTCGGCCAGCATGGTGCGCAGCTGCTGCGCGGTTTCCCGGGGCAGCTGGCGCTTTAAAATCACGCCGCCCTTGGACTTGTCCGAGGCCTTTTTTTCAATGGCGGCCTCTTCCATGTCCAGAACGGGCGCGAGGATGCGGGCAAAAACTTTGACGTCTGAAACCTGCCGTGGGCTGACCGAAGCGGTATAAGCGGTGGCGCTGATGGCCAGCACCCGTCCGGTCCGATCCAAAATGGAGCCCCGCCGCGGCGCGATCACGCTTTGGCTGGTCCACTGCGTTTGCGCGCGCTGCTGGAGCTCCTCGGCCTCAAGAATCTGCAGCTTGAACAGCTGCGCCGCAAGCGCGAAGAACAGCGCCAAAAAGAGCACCATGCTCAGCGCGATTCGACGGCGGACGACCGGGCCGGTCACAACCAAGCGATCAACCCTCCCACTTCGGGGTCAATCCGCGCCCTTTGCCTCCACGCTGGTTGAGGCGGTCTGCGTCAGTGGCTCTGAGCCGGAGCCCATCAGGGAGACCACG
>JAEVZE010000076.1 GCA_023392395.1 Bacillota bacterium | reverse complement strand
TCCGAAGCGATGGGCGGGGCGTTGCGCCCCGCCCATCGCTTGTTTGCTTTGCTTACCGCTTGAACTGCACGCTGGCCTCGTACCGCTTGACCGCGTCCAGCCACGCGCCGCCCACCGGCACGTTCTGGGCTTCGCAGTAGGCGTCCCAGATCGCGGAGAAGGGCAGCGTCTTGTTCTCCTCGATCAGAGCGAGCCTTGCGGTGTAGTCCCCCGCCTGCTCGGCCTTGACCATCTTGTCCCGAGGCGTCAGATGCGCGTGCAGCAGCGCCTTCTGGGCGTTGCGCATGCCGATCACCCACGCGGCGACGCGGTTGATCGAAGCGTCGAAGTAGTCCAGTGCGATGCGGACGCGATCCTGATAGCCGTTCAGCACGATCTCGTTCATGATGTTCTGCAGCTCGTCGTCCAGCGTGATCACATGGTCGCTGTCCCAGCGGATGCCGCGGGACACGTGCAGCAGCAGGTTCGGCAGGAACTGCAGGATGGCGCTGATCTTGGCGGAGATGACCTCCGTCGGGTGGAAGTGGCCCGCATCCAGCGTGTACAAAACGCCGCGGGTCAGCGCGTAGGACAGCATGAATTCGTGGGAACCCACGGTGTAGCTCTCAACGCCCAAGCCAAACAGCTTGGACTCCACCGAATCTTCCTCCAGCGCAGGATCCATCTTGCCGCCGGCAAAGATCGCGTCCAGCGATTCCAGCATCCGCTGCCGGGGCGCGGCGGTGTCTGCAGGAACGTCCTTGTAGCCGTCCGGCATCCAGAAGTTGACCACCGAAGGCTGGCCCAGCGCCTTGCCGAACCCTTCCGCGATCTCGCGGCAGCGCTTGCCGTGCTCGATCCAGAAGTCGCGCACACCCTTGTCGGCGCTGGACAGCGTGAAGCCGCTCTCAGCCTTCGGGTGGGAGAAGTACGTCGGGTTGAAGTCGAGGCCTAGGCCCTTGGCCTTGGCCCAGTCCAGCCAATTCTGAAACAGTTCCAGGGTGTAGGCGTCCCGGTCCACCGCGCGGCCGTTCTTTTCGGCGTAGCTGGCGTGCAGGTTGAGCTTCTTCGTGCCGGGGATCAACTGAAGCGCCTGATCGAGGTCCTGGCGAAGTTCATCGCCGCTGCGGGCGCGTCCGGGATAATTTCCGGTGGTGGCGATGCCGCCCGAGGCACCGCCATTGACGCTCTCGCAGCCTGAAACGTCATCGCCCTGCCAGCAGTGCATCGAAACCGGAATTGCCGCGCAGGCGTTCATCGCCTTCTCAACGTCAATGCCGTGATCCTGATAGACCTTACTCGCGTATTCGTACCCTAAGGAAATCAGATTGTCCTTCATTGCGCGCGAACCTCCGCAGTATATTTCCATTTTATTATACCCAAGCGGCGCGGCAAAGTAAAGAGCATTCGCGTCCGCAAGGCTTCCCAATGCGCAGGATTCAAGGCGTCTCATCGATAAGCAAAAAGCCGGAGAAACCGGCTTTGCTGCGTATGGCCAAAGGAACTCCCTCAACTGTCCAACGTTCAGGTAGACTGAACAGGCGATTCGGAATCCTCCGTTTCATCGATCGACCCGTAAAACTCCCCATCGCCGTCGAACTCAGCCAGGTCGTCGTAGTTGTGCTTCTTATCGTCCTTCGGCGGGTGCGCACTGGGGAAAGTGATCAGGAATTCAGTGCCCTCGCCGAACTTGGAGTGCACTTCGATCATCGCACCCATGCTGCTGGCGATGTGCTTGACGATCGCAAGCCCCAGACCCGTGCCGCCCATCGAGCGGGAGCGGCCCTTGTCCACCCGGTAGAAACGTTCGAACAGCCTGGGCAGGTGCTCCTCCGGGATGCCGATGCCGGTATCCGAGATCAGAAGGTTCACCGTCTTGTCGTTGTTGAACACCGACACGCTGACGGAGCCGCTGCGCTTATTGTACTTGATGGCGTTCTCGATCAGGTTGATCAGCATCTGCTCCATCTGGTCGGCGTTGCCGTAGACGAAGCTGGGCTCCTGATTCTCTCGGGAGGAGATGGTTACATCTTTCTCCGAGGCCAGGATGGACAGCATCTCGGAGATCTCGTGGGCCATCTTGTCCAGGCGGATGTACTCCTTGGGCGGGCTGTCGGTTCCCGATTCCAGCTTGGAAATCGACAGAATGTCGTTGATCAGCCGGGTCAGTCGGTCGGCCTCCAGCATGATGATCTTCAGGAACTTCTGCGCGGTCTCGGGGTTTGAAATGGCCCCGTTTTGCAGCGTCTCGACAAACCCCTTGATGCTGGTCAGCGGCGTCTTGAGCTCATGGGAGACATTGGCCGCAAAGTCGGTGCGCACCTGTTCCAGCCGCCTGAGTTCCGTAATGTCCTCCACCAGCGCCACCGCGCCGACCACCGCGCCGTCCTTGGTCATGGGCGTCAGGTACAGGCGCACGGGCATGTGCGCGCGGCCCATGCCCGTGTGCACGGCCACCTCGGTGGTATACACGCCGTCCTGCGCCATGGCCTCCATAAACGCGGAATCCAGCTTCACGTCCCGGGACGCCTGGCTGATCGGAACCGGATCGTCGATGGCTCCGGTGATGCCGAGCAGCTTTTTGGCCGAGGGCGTGACCAGGATCAGGTTGAGCTTCTCATCCACCGCAAGGATGCCGTTTTGCATGTAGTTCATTACGGTGGAAAGAGCCTGGTTGCGGGCCTTGTTCTTGTAGACGCTGTCCTGGATGCGGGAGAGCACTTCGTTGAAGAGCGCGGTCTGCTCTACCGAATCGCCTGCTACGCCGGTAATGCGCGCGTCAAAGCGGCCCTCGGAGAAGCTTGTCAGCACGCTCAGCACCTTGCGGACGAACGTATTGGTGCGGTCGATCGAGGACTGAAAGGCGACAAAGCCAACGATGGCGACGACCAACGCCAGCAGGATGAGCAGCCAGGGCTTCCCCGCCATCGCCTGACCCAGCGTCGCGGCGGGCCGGGAAACAAGAAATACGCTCCCGTCCTTCAGCGGCATTGCCGCGTACAGCGTCCAGCGTTCGTAGGCTCCCTTGTGCCGGAACGTGGCCACTTGACCGGGCAGCACGGCCATCTCACCCGCCTGAAACACGTCCGATCCGCCAGTCGTCCCGAACAGCATCTTCTGCCCGTCATGGGCAAACAGCGCAAAGCCAGAGCCCGTTTTTTCAGAAGATTGATACAACAAATCAGAGGGATTGCCGGCAACCGCCGCTTCTTCCACCTGAGGGGCGAAGAAGCTTGCGATGCGCGTCAATTCCTCCAATGTTGCCGCGTCCATTGCACTCTGCGCCGAATTGGCGCAGATCAGCAAAAAAACGACGCAAAGGAACAGATTCAGACAGGTCGCTGCGAGCGCAACCTTTTGCTTCATGCGTTGCCTCCGGCGACCGCGGAGAACCTAAATCCGGTTCTCCTGGCGATCATTGAACTTGTAGCCGACGCCGCGGATGGTCTCAATGTAGTGCGCGTCGTCGCCGAGCTTCTGCCGGATGTGGCGGATGTGCACGTCGACCGTCCTGGTCTCGCCGTAGAACTCATAGCCCCAGATGCGATCCAGCAGGAAGTCGCGGGTGAGAACCTTGCCGCGGCTGATGACCAACAGCTTCAGCAGTTCGAACTCCTTGAGCGTCAGCGAAAGCTTCTCGCCGTTGCGGAAGGCTTCGTAATTGCCCACGTCGATGGTGAGGCCGCCGACGTGGAGGATGCCTTCCTCCTCGTTCTGCGGTGCTGCGCGGCGCAGAAGCGCCTTGACGCGGGCGATCAACTCGCGCACGCTGAAGGGCTTGGTGATGTAATCGTCCGCGCCCAGTTCCAGGCCGAGGATCTTGTCTACCTCGTCGCCCTTGGCGGTCAGCATGATGATCGGGATGTCGGCGGTGGTCGGCGCGCCCTTGAGCCGGCGGCAGACTTCCATGCCGTCGATGCCGGGCAGCATGATGTCCAGAAGCACCAGCGCCGGACGCTCGTGCGCGCAAACGACCAGCGCATCCTCGCCGGTGGCAGCGGTCACGACGCGATAGCCCGATGCCTCAAGATTGAACGAAAGCAGCTCCAGGATATGCGCCTCGTCGTCGACAGCGAGAATCAATTCGTTTGCCATATGCGTCTCTCCTTATTCATAGTAGATCCTATCCATCCGGCGGCCGGCCGGCGCTTATCCGAATTCTTTGTCGGTAAGCAGTTTGTTGAGCTCGTCCATGAAGGTTTGGATGTCCTTGAACTGGCGATAGACCGAGGCAAAGTGCACATACGCGACCTCATCCAGCTTTTTCAGCCCGTCCATCACCAATTCACCGATCGCCTGGCTGGTGATCTCCTGATCGTAGCTATTGTAGGCCTTCATTTCGACTTCGCGGACCAGCTTGTCGATCTCGCCCAGTGACACGGGGCGCTTTTCACACGCCTTGATTATGCCCGTGCGCAGCTTAGACGAATCAAACGGCTGACGACTTCTGTCTTTTTTGATGACCATTAGCGGTACAGTGTCGATTTTTTCATAGGTGGTGAACCGCCGTCCGCAGCCTTCGCATTCCCGCCTGCGCCGGATGGCGGAATTGTCGTCGGTTTGCCGCGAATCGATCACACGGCTTTCGGTGCAATTGCAGTAAATGCATTTCAGCAGGACCACCCCCTATGGTTTCGACGCCTCTATTATACACAACATATAGCGCTTAGTCTAGAGGGTGAGCGATTTTTTCTTAACATTTCTCTGCTACGGATTCCCCATTACGCACTTTTCGTCCATTTCGACCAGAATTACGTCGTCTCCGATGCGCCGGATACGGTTCCAGGGGATCACCAGGCCGTCTCGATCAGGCCGGATGAAGCCCCAGAAGCCGCAATTGTCGGGTACGACGATGGCTTCGACGCAGGCGCGCTCGTTCAGGATCAGGTCTATCGGCCGGCCAAGCCTGCGTCCATCGCACACGTTGATGACATCCTTCTGCCTCAATTCGGAAAAACTCATGGATATCCCTCCCCATTCATCCTATGCGCCGACAATTGAAACCTTCCAGAACTTGACAGTGCATGAAGGCGCCATCTATAATCGAGATCGTGCGGGCGAATTGCAACTCCGGCACATACTAGTGAAATGGTTGCTGCGCCAATGGCGCTTCGCAGATGGGGGTGATGGATATGTGGTTTGTGCTTCTGGCGACGGCGGTGATGATCCCCGTGCTGATCGTCCTGTATTTCTTTCGCCTGGCCGTCGTCCGCACCCGGAAGGCCTCGTTCCCCCAACTGATGCCCGACAACGAATTGTTCCGGGATCATATGAAAAACATGGCCCTCGACCGCGAATGGCTAATGGGACAGCCCATGGAAAAAGTATCCATCAAGAGCTTCGACGGCCTGACGCTCCGCGCCCGACTGTTGATGGATGGCAGTGAGCGGCGCATCGTGCTATTGGTCCACGGATACCGCTCGATGGCGCTGTGGGAGTTCCCTTCTGTGGTCCGGTTTTACAGAAACCAAGGGTTGGGCGTGCTGCTGATCGATCAGCGCGCATGCGGCGAAAGCCAGGGGCGCTACATATGCTTTGGTGCGCTGGAGCGTTACGATGTGCAGCGCTGGACCAAGTACCTCTACGGCCGCTTCCCGAACGCATCCATTTACAT
>JAEVZE010000019.1 GCA_023392395.1 Bacillota bacterium | reverse complement strand
CCTTGATGGTGGTCTGGTAGACGCGCGGGTCGCAGCCGAAGAGCGCGATCGCTTCCTGCTGGCCGTAGTCCACCTTCAGGATGCGCGGCCACTCGGGCCAGGGGTTGCTTTCAAGGCGCGCCTCCGGCGGGCAGGGCAGCATCTCGATCTGGGTGACCGACTTCGCGCCGTGCCGGATCGAGGTGCCCACGCAGTCGTTGCCGGTATCGCCGCCGCCGACCACGACGACATGTTTGTCCTTGGCGGAGATGAAAAGGCCGTCCTCCAGGTTGGAGTTCAAAAGGCTCTTTGTGGTCGCCTTCAGGAAGTCCACCGCGAAGTGGACGCCGGAGGCGTCGCGGCCGGGGACCGGCAAATCCCTGGGGTTCGAAGCGCCGCAGGCGAGCACCACCGCGTCGTTTTCCTGAAGCAGTTGCTTGGCATCCACGGTCTTGCCCACATCCGCGCCCGTCACGAAGGTGACGCCCTCTTCCTCCATGAGCTTGACGCGCCGCTCCACGATCCCCTTGTCCAGCTTCATGTTGGGGATGCCGTACATCAGAAGACCGCCGGGCCGGTCCTCCCGCTCGTACACGGTGACGGTGTGGCCGCGCCGGTTGAGCGCGTCCGCCGCCGCGAGGCCGGAGGGGCCGGAGCCGATCACCGCCACCTTTTTGCCGGTACGTACCGATGGCGTGCGGGGCTGGATCAGCCCGTTCCCGAAGGCGTATTCGATGATGGCCAGCTCGTTTTCGCGGATGGTGACCGGGTCGTTGTGCAGCGAGCAGGTGCAGGCGGCCTCGCAGGGGGCGGGGCACACGCGGCCGGTGAATTCCGGGAAGCTGTTGGTCTTGAGAAGCCGGGACAGCGCGTAGGGCATGCTGCCGCGGTAGACCATGTCGTTCCACTCGGGGATGAGGTTGTTGAGCGGGCAGCCGGAGACCATACCGGCCAGCATCATGCCGGTCTGGCAGAAGGGCACGCCGCAGTCCATGCAGCGGGCGGCCTGGGTGCGCCGGTCTGAAAGCTCCATCGAGGGATGGAATTCTTTAAAGTCCTTGATGCGCTCTTCGGGCGGGATCGTTCCGTTGTTTGCCCGCTCAAATTCCATGAATCCGGTTGGTTTTCCCATGATCGCTCACCGCCTCTCCAGCACGCGCTTGTACTCTACCGGGATGATCTTCTTGAACGAGGGCAGCATTTCCTCAAAGTGCTTGAGCACCTCTTTGCCGCGAACGGAGCCCGTCATTTCGACGTGCTTTTCAATCAGGTTCTTCAAGGTCTTGACATCCTCGGCGTCGGTGACTGCTTCCATGAGTACCATCGCCCGGTTGAGGCGTCGGTAGAGCGTGTGTTTTTCGTCCAGCAGGTACGCGATGCCGCCGCACATGCCCGCCGCGAAGTTGCGGCCGGTCTCGCCCAGCACCACCGCGATGCCGCCGGTCATGTACTCGCAGCCGTGGTCGCCCACGCCTTCGACCACCGCCGTCGCGCCGGAATTCCGCACGCAGAACCGCTCGCCCGCGATGCCCGCGATGTAGGCCTCGCCGGAGGTCGCGCCGTAGAGCGCCACGTTGCCCACGATGATGTTCTCGGCGGCCACGAAGCGGCTGTTCTTCGGCGGGTACACCGCCAGCTTGCCGCCAGACAGTCCTTTACCGAAGGAGTCGTTGCTGTCGCCCTCCAGAATCAAGCTCAGCCCCTTGGGCGCGAACGCGCCGAAGGACTGGCCGCCGCCGCCCTTGCACTGGATGGTGAAGGTGTCGTCCGGCAGGTTGTTACCGTGAACGCGCGTGATCTCCGAGCCGAAGATGGTGCCCATCGCGCGGTTGGTGGAGGAGACGTTCAGCTCCATCACCGACTTCTTGCCCTTTTGAAGCGCGGTGCCCAGCTTTTCAAGCAGCGCCCGTTCGTCCAGCGACTCGTCCAGGTGGAAGTCGAAGGTATCCTGCGGCTGGAAGTGGGTGGGCCCCTTGTAGGGATTGTTCAGGATGGCCGACAGGTCCACCTTCATGGCGCGGCCCGCCGGGCGGTTTGCGCGCATGCGGATCAGGTCGGTCCGTCCCACCATTTCGTCCACGGTCCTGACGCCCATCTTGGCCATCAGCTCCCGCAGTTCCTCCGCCACAAAGCGCATGAAGTTCTCCACATATTCGGGCTTGCCGCAGAAGCGCTTTCTGAGCTCCGGGTTCTGGGTGGCCACGCCCATCGGACAGGTGTCCAGGTTGCACACCCGCATCATCACGCAGCCAACGGCAACCAGCGGCGCGGTCGCGAAGCCGAACTCCTCCGCGCCCAGGATGCACGCGATGGCCACGTCCCGGCCGCTCATGAGCTTGCCGTCGGTCTCGATGCGCACGCGGGTTCTGAGGCCGTTGCGCATCAGCGTCTGATGGGTTTCGGCCACGCCCAGCTCCCACGGGAGCCCGGCGTCATGGATGGAGGTCCTGGGGGCCGCGCCGGTGCCGCCGTCGTAGCCGGAGATCAGGATGACCTGCGCGCCCGCCTTGGCCACGCCCGAGGCGATGGTGCCCACGCCCGCCTCGCTCACCAGCTTCACGGTGATGCGGGCCTTGCGGTTGGCGTTTTTCAGGTCGTAGATCAGCTGGGCCAGATCCTCGATGGAGTAGATGTCGTGGTGCGGGGGCGGGGAGATCAGGCTGACGCCCGGGGTGGAGTGGCGCGTCTTGGCGATCCACGGGTAGACCTTCTTGCCGGGCAGGTGGCCG
Organism: Bacillota bacterium; assembly: GCA_023392395.1. Lineage (GTDB taxonomy): Bacteria > Bacillota > Clostridia > Christensenellales > Aristaeellaceae > JAEZHK01. The sequence goes on along the minus strand of JAEVZE010000019.1, from coordinate 2,669 downwards.
CCCTCGCCGGGCTTTGCGCCCTGGGCCATCTTGATCTGGATTTCGTCGGCGCTCATCAGGTAGCCGCTGGTCACACCGAAGCGGCCGGAGGCCACCTGCTTGATGCGGGATACGCGGTCGGTGCCGAAGCGCTCCGGGTCCTCGCCGCCCTCGCCGGAGTTCGAGCGGCCGCCCAGATGGTTCATCGCCTGGGCCAGGCACTCGTGGGCCTCCTGCGAGATGGAGCCGTAGCTCATCGCGCCGGTCTTAAACCTTTTTACGATCTCGGAGACGGGCTCGACTTCCTCGAGGGGCACGCCGCCGTTTGCGTCGAACACGAACTCAGTCAATCCGCGCAGCGTGTGCGGGCGGCCCTCGTCGTCCACCATGCGGGTGTAGTCCTTAAACAGCGGGTAGCTGCCGGCGCGCACCGCCTTTTGCAGCGCGCAGATGGTCTCGGGATCGTAGAGGTGGTCCTCCTTGCGCGCGCCGCTGCGCAGGCGATGGTCGCCGGTGGACTCCGGCGTGGTGTCCATCGGGAGGCCCATCGGGTCGAACGCGCGGTTGTGGCGGTACTCCACATCCTCGGTGATCTCGGTAAGCCCCACGCCGCCCACGCGGCTGACGGTGTTGGTGAAGTACTGGTCGATCACGTCCTTCGCCAGGCCCACAGCCTCAAAGATCTGCGCGCTCTGGTAGGACTGGATGGTGGAGATGCCCATCTTGGAGGCGATCTTCACGATGCCGCTGGTCACGGCCTTGTTGTAGTCCGCGATGGCCGCGGACACGTCCTTGTCCATCAGGCCCTCGTCGATCATTTCCTTGATGCATTCGTGGGCCAGGTACGGGCAGACCGCCCGCGCGCCGTAGCCCAGGAGCAGCGCGAAGTGGTGCACGCTGCGGGGTTCCGCGGTTTCGAGGATCACAGACACCTTCGTACGCTTCTTGGTGCGCACCAAGTGCTGCTCCAGCGCCGACGTGGCAAACAGAGACGGAATCGCCACGTGGTTTTCGTCCACGCCCCGGTCGCTGAGAATCAGCACGTTGGCGCCCCTGGCCTGCGCCCGGTCACAGGCGAGCAGCATCTGCTCCACCGCGCGGCCGATGGGCGTATTCTTGTAGCACAGCATGGAGATGGTCTCCATCACCAGATTGGGCTTTTTCATGCCGCGGATGCGCATCAGCTCGGCGGCGGTCAAAATCGGGTTATCGATCTTGAGCACCGCGCAGTTCTCCGGCTTTTCCACCAGCAGGTTTCCGTCCGCGCCCACGTAGACGGAGGTATCCGTCACCAGGGATTCGCGGATGGCGTCGATGGGCGGGTTGGTGACCTGCGCAAACAGCTGCTTGAAGTACTGGAACAGCGACGGATGCGCGCTGGACAGCACCGCCAGCGGCGTATCGGTGCCCATGGACGCGGTGGGCTCCCCGCCCGCCAGCGCCATCGGCATGATGACCTCGCGCATGTCCTCCCAGGTATAGTCAAAGAAGCGGTAGAGGCGCGCACGCTCGTTCTTGGTGGAGGAGGGCACGCGCTCGTTGGGCAGCGGCAGGTCCTTCATCTCAATTAGGTTCTGGTATAGCCACTCGCCGTAGGGCTGGCGGCGTGCGTAATCCTCCTTGAGGCCGGCGTCCTCGTATACGCGACCCTGGGCGGTGTCCACGACCAGTAGAGCGCCTGGTTTCATGCGCTCCTTGCGGAGCACCTTCTCCGGCGCGATGTCCAGTACGCCCACTTCGGAGGCCAGGATCAGATGGTCGTCGTCAGTCAAAAGGTACCGGGACGGGCGCAGGCCGTTGCGGTCCAGAGAAGCGCCCACGATGTCGCCATCGGAAAAGATCAGCGCCGCCGGGCCGTCCCAAGGCTCCATCATGGTTGCGTAATAGCGGTACAGGTCGCGCCGCTCGCGGCTGAGCTCCTGATTGTTCTGCCAGGGCTCCGGCACGGTGACCATGACGGCCTTGGGCAGTTCCATGCCGTACATCATCAAAAATTCCAGCGTGTTGTCCAGCATGGCGGAGTCGGAGCCGGACTGGTCCACGATGGGCATGATCTTGTCGCGGTCCGCGCGCATGATGGGCGAATCCACCGTCTCCTCGCGGGCGACCATGCGGTCCACGTTGCCGCGGATGGTGTTGATCTCGCCGTTGTGCAAGATCAGCCGGTTGGGGTGGGCGCGCTCCCAGCTGGGGTTGGTGTTGGTAGAGAAGCGGGAGTGCACCGTCGCGAGGGCACTCCGGCACAGGGCGCTTTCCAGATCCGGGAAGAAGGTACGAAGCTGATCCACCAGCATCATGCCCTTGTAGACGATCGTGCGGCTGGAGAAGGCGCAGAGGTACGTGCCGCTTGAGGACTGCTCAAACACGCGGCGGGCCACGTAGAGCCTGCGATCAAAGTCCAGGCCGCGCTCGGTCTTTGCAGGGCGCTTCACAAAGCACTGCCAGATGGACGGCATGTTCTCCCGGGCCCTGCGGCCCAGGACTTCCACGCGGACCGGCACCTTGCGCCAGCCCAGGAACTTAATGCCTTCCTTTTCGACGATGACCTCCATCAGCCGCATCAGCTGGCCGCGCTTGACCGCGTCCTGCGGGAAAAAAATCATCCCCACCCCGTAGTCGCGCGCATCGCCAAGCTCAAAGCCAAGCTGCTCCGCGCGAAACAGGTCGTGAGGAATCTGAAACAATATGCC
>JAEVZE010000006.1 GCA_023392395.1 Bacillota bacterium | reverse complement strand
CGCCAGGACCCCGGGAATCGAAGAGCCCCTACATACCGGTTCCATCTACCGCGAGCTGATGCAAAAGTACGACCGCTTTCGCCCACGGCACCTGCAATAATCGCGGGTAGTCACGATGCAAATGACTCAGTCGCACAATTTCCCCGGGGCGCTTGCCCTGGGGAAATTGTGCGATGCGCTTATGCCTGCTCAGGGCGTGATCGACAGGAGCGTTTTCACAAAATGGTAGCTGAGCGCAAGGTCTTGATAGCTGTCTCGCTCGTAGGCCAGGTCGTGGTCCACCATCAGCCATTCGGGCGTGCAGGCCAGGATGGCGGGCATCAGCGCGGGCGTGTTGACACTGCCGTAGCCGGTGGGGCGGAAGGAGAAACCGCCGTCCGATAAAAACACGTCCTTCAGATGGATCACCGGCGTGCGGCTTTGGTACCGCTCCAGATACGTGACGGGGTCCTGCTCCGCCACCACCATCCAGCCCACGTCGGGTTCAAAGCGGAGCTCGGGCACGGCGTCCAGGATGCGCCGGGCAAACGGTTCGTCCCCCCGCATGTCCGAGTCCCCGTTGTGATACATGGGCGTTACGCCTGCCGCAAGGCAGGACCGCGCGGCTTGGGCGTATTCCTCCGCCAGCGCCTCGAACGGCTCATTCACAATGCGCTCATTCGGGCAGGACAGCGTGATGCGGCGGCAGCCGATGGCGAGGTGATCTTCCAGCGCCCGCTGCGGATCCTTCGAAAAGTCGGCCAGCGGCATGTGGTCGCCCAGCGCTTCCAGATGGAGCGCCTCCAGCATGCCATGCAGCGCCTCCGGCGACGCGCCGAAAAAGCCCAGCAGCTCCGTGCCGTCGTAGCCGATCTCCCTCAAACGCCGGAGCGTCCCATCCAAGTCCGTCTTCGCGTCCTCCCGCACGATGTAGATGCCCACGCCGATTTTGATCCCGTCCATAGGCGCATCCTCCTCAATCAGTTTGATTCCGGGGTTCTGGTTTGCGGCGTCTCTGAGTACGCGAACCACCGACGCCGCGTAAGTCCCGGCTTTCTCCGCGCCCCGCAGATGGATTTCGGCCTCCTTTAGGCTCGTCAGCGCGTCGTACAGCGCGTCCAGATTGCGACCGTGGCCCGCCATCCCGGAAAACAGGGGCTCCAGGTGGTCAAAGGCCTCCTCGCGGCCGGACAGATGCGCGCAGTCGATCTCAATCCTGCCCATCGCCGGAACCTCCCCCATACAGAAGCGTAAACGACCCGTAATGGTCCTCCGTGTAGTAGATGGCGCCGTTCTCATCGAACACCAGCCGCTTCGCGCCCCGGCTGTCCGCGCCCAGGGTGCCGATGTCGCACTCGGTGTAGCGCTCGCTCTCGGGCAGCAGCCCTTCGTAGTTGCCAAAGCGGTCGCCGCCGATGCACTTGCCGGGCGCGTAAGACTCCAGCCCTCCACCCTGCCAGCCCAGCTTGCGTGCTTCGGCTTTGGTGATGTAGTTGCCGGGCAGTTCCCCATAGACGAACAGGTACATGCCCACCTGCACCACGTCGTCATAGGAGCCGTTCTGGTCGATCAGCGCGGCCAGATCTGCCCGGTTGTCCTCGGTGAACAGGCTGTACCAAGAACGGATGTCCTCCCAGTCCTCGCCGGACCGGGCCAGCGCCGGGGTGCACCACCATAGCGCCAGAACCAGCGCCAGCGCGAGGAGCGCCAGCCGCCGGAGAAAGCCCTTCATGCCCTCACCCCTTTGATGAAAATTATAGGGGATTGGCGCTTGGAAAGCAATACGCCCAAATCTACAGAAAGCCCGCGGGTTCCTGTCCCGCGGGCCTAAAAGACGCCCGATTGACGGCTTCATTCCACCATAATTCTGAGGATTTCCTTGTCCGTCTCCCGCATGCCGTCCTTGCCCAGCCGCGCCACGTTGGATAGGGTGTTTTCGATGCCCTCGGACACAATGCCCTCGCCCGCGGAGAACTCCCTGCCGTTCTCCACCATGCGCCCGCCCAGCAGCCCCGCGTCCACCGACGCCGCGATCTTGGCGGCGCAGGAGGGCTTGGCCCCGTCGCAGACGATGCCCGAGGTGATGGCCAGAGCGTTGGTCACCGTGCGGCAGATGGCGTCGTAATCGCCGCCCTTCAGGTAGGTGATGCCCGCGCCCGCCGCCGCCCCGGCGCACACCGCGCCGCAGAAGGCGCTGAGCCGCCCCATGCCGTAGCGCTGGTGGATGGACACCAGGTTTGAAAGCAGCAGCGCCCGGTACAGCGCCTCCTGAGGAGCGCCCATCTCCCGAGCGTAGGTGATCACCGGCAAAGAGACCGTCAGCCCCTGGTTGCCGCTGCCCGCGTTGATGACCACCGGCAGCGCGCAGCCGCCCATGCGGGCGTCGCTCCCGGCCGCGGCCATGGCCTTGGCGCGGGTGGGCAGGTCCTTCCCGGAACTCATCAGCACCTTGCCGATGCCCGCGCCCCACTCACCGTCCAGCCCCTCTTGCGCGATGCGCATGTTGCACTCGATCTGCCGGTCCAGAAGCGCCCGCACGTCCTCCAGGCAGGCGGTGGCGGCGAAGTCATAAATGCCCTCCATGGTCAGCGGGTCCACCGGCGCGGGCGCGTCGATCCGCTCCTCCTCCTGAAACAGCACCACTCCATCCTTCTCCAACCGCGCAAGGTGGGTGTGCTTGTCGGCCACGAAAGCAGAGGCCCAGGAGGTCTCGGTCCGGACCGTGACTGTCACCTCCAGCGAGCGCTCGGTGGCTGCCGCCGTGATGCGGATGGGCACGTTGTCGATGAATTCCCGGATCAACGCGCGCTGCGCGTCATCAATCCCCGCGATGACCTCCAGCTTCCTGTCCGGGTCGCCCGCGATCACGCCCGCCGCCACGGCGGCAGCAATCCCCTTGAGCCCGCCGGTGCCCGGCACCGTCACGCTCTTGACGTTTTTGATCACGTTGCCGCTAAGGCGCGCCTCCACCTGCGTAGGCATCTCTCCGAGAGCCTGCCGGGCCAGCGCCGCGCAGTAGGCGATGGCCACCGGCTCCGTACAGCCCATGGCGGGTACCAATTCTTCCTTCAATACGGCCAGGTATCTTAAATAACACGCGCTGTCCTGTTCCATGTCGCGGCTCCTTTTCGGACCATCCCCGGTCGTCCTTTTTTAATCGTCCCCGGCGAACTGCGGCCGGGAATGTCAGACAGCTGCCAACCCCACCGTTCCTTCTTCGTTCCCGGCGACCCGCGCGCCAGAATGTCATGCTGTTGACAATCCTGCCGTTCCTTCTAATCGTTTCCGGCGACATGCGCGCCGGAAACGTGTTTCTGCAACCAGTGCGCTCACTGGTTGCAGAAACAATTCCTTCCGTCAGCGAGCCGCCCGGAAAATCCGCAGATTTTCAGGCTCGCACAGGCTCCCCCTTTCGCGTTGAAAAGCCGCCCGGCGGATTTTCAACGCCCTTACAATGTGCATCGGATGCGGATGTCGTTCTCCATGCAGTACTGCACGATGCGCTGGGGCGGGTGCTTGTCGGTCACGATGCCCCGGAACGCTGAGAGCTTGGCGAAGGTGTTGTAGCTCTGGGAGGAAAATCCCGCGTAATCCAGCAGCAGGTAGCATTCGTCGCTGCTTTCCATCGCCAGGCGCTTGGCCACCCCGCTGTAGAAGTTGGAGTTGGCCGCGCCGTACTCCACCGACGCGCTCTCCGCCGAAATGAAGGCCTTGCGGCAATGGAAGCTGTCCTTGAGGTTCCCCACCAGCGTGCGGGTGGACTGCTGCAGCTTGCCGCCGGGGCAGATCACATTGAGCGGGTACAGATTGACCGCGGCGTTCAGAACCGTCAGGCTGTTGGTGATCACCGTCAGGTCCTTTTTCAGGGTTAGAAGCGGCACCACCTGGGCCACCAGCGGTCCCTCGTCCAGAAAGATGAAGTCCCCGTCCTCTACCAGGGACGCCGCGATCTGGCCGATGACGCCCGCGTCTCCAGGCGCTGCGGGCAGCGGCGGCAAGGGCGTCGCCGCCATGACGCCGCCGTAGACCTTCATCAGCGCGCCCCGGTCGCTCAACTCCTTGACCGCCCGGCGGATGGTGATCGGCGAGACCGCGAAATACGCCGTCAATTCCTCCATGGAGGCTTTGCCGTGGGTCTTGACGTATTTTTCGATCTGTTGCAGCCGGTCCTGTTTCATAGCCTCTCCTTGGAAAAACTGTCGGCCAACCCATTCGTTCCTTCAAATCGTTCCCGGCGATCTGCGCGCCGGGAACGCGTTTCGTCAATCAGTTCCGGAAACTGGTTGATGAAACAACGCCTTAAGTCAGTGAGCCGCCCGGAAATTCGAGAGAATTTCAGACTCACGCAGCTTTTCTTCCTATGCGTTGAAAAACCATCGTGGTTTTTCAACGCCATTTCTCATTATACCAGTTGCGCGGCATCCGCGCCAGAAAAATGTCAGATCAGGTCGCCTCGGGAAGCCGGACCCCGTAGTGCGCCTCCATTTGGGCGAGCATCTCTCTTCGGTTCATCTCGGCGGCGAGGCACCCGATGCGGGTGACCGCGCTCGCGCCGGTGATGTTGCCCAGCCGCACGCAGTCCTCCGGGCCATAGCCGTAAAAGATGCCGTAGAGCAAGCCCGCCAGGAAGGCGTCGCCCGCGCCGGTTGCGTCCACATAATCGACCTCGACGCCGGGGATGTGCTGGGTGACCCCATTTCGCCTGAGAATGCAACCCTTTTCGCTCAGCTTAACCATGGCCAGCGGCAGACGATCATTCAGGCGCTCCAAAGCCTCCTCCACCGAGGCCGCGCCGGTAATCTTCATGGCTTCTTTTTCGTTGGGGGTGAAGTAGTCCACGTAAGGAAGGACATCCTCGTACCATGCCATGCACAGCTCGTCATCCCAGAAGGAGTCCATCACCACGACGGCATCCTCCTGCTTGAGCCGCTTGCACAGAGTTGCGTGCTCCAGCGGGACATAGGCCACCTTCGCGCCCTTGTAAAACTGGTAGACGGTGTCCTCCGACACGCGGAAGGCCTCCGCCGACGGCTTGTAGCTGACCAGCGCCCGGTCCTCCGGGCAGGAGATGATGCAGCTGACCGTGAGCGGCTCCGCCTCGCGGCTGGCGTGCATGTTGACGAAGGGCACGCGGTTCAATGCCAGCTGCTCCCGGACGAAGGCGCTCTGGTCACCGCTGCCCACGTAGGTGGCCAGCCGCACCGGCACGTTCAGCCTTGCCAGCTGGATCATCGTGGCCACCGGTCCGCCGCCCAGCTGCCGGGAAAAGCTCTTCGCGTAGATCTCCTCACCGGGCCTGGGCACCCGCGGCATGTGTCCGAACAGAAAGTCCACGTTCGCGATGCCAAACCCCGCCACAAAACTCATTTGTTCCATCCTCCCGTATAGGATTCATAAACTTTCAAATAGTCGTCCAGCAGCGCTTCCGCCAGCGAGTAGGAGTTGACCAACGGATGGGCCGAGAGCGCGTCTCGGGCCATGGCCCAGTCCCTTTGCACGATGGCGCGGGCCGCCGTGCGCTCATAGTATTTGACGGTGCGGATCAGCGCCTTCGCGCTCTCCGGCAGGCGGTAGTCCGCCACTTTGGGGACCGGACCGTCCGGCCCAAGACAGCACATGACCTCGATCACGTCGCCGTCTTCCAGCCAGGGGATTGTGCCTTGGTTGGGCACGCAGGCGGACATCTCTCCCGGCTCACCGGTGGTTCTGGCGCGGATGATCCGAAGCGCCACACCCGCATAGCCACCCTCCTCCGGCGCGTACAGGTCGAAGCGGGGCGTTGAAGCCTCGTCCCGCTGAACTCCGGACTCGGAGGCCATATAATCCGACTCCCGGCGGTGGGTGATCTCGCCGTAGAGGCGGAGCATACTGTCGAAGTCGTGCACGGCGTCCATCTTCAGGAGTTCCTCCACCATCTGCTGGTTGAGTGCTGAAATGCGCTCTCCCCGGG
>JAEVZE010000406.1 GCA_023392395.1 Bacillota bacterium | reverse complement strand
CCCTTTTCCACTGTTCCATGCAGAACACCCTTCCCCAAGGTTTTGGGCGGGGTTAAGGGGCCTTGGGTCCCTTGTGAGGACATGCCCGGGGCAGAGCCCCGGGCATGTCCTCGTGTCACACGAAGATGTCGTTCAGGCTCTGGACCACGCCGGGCAGGCCCGGCATCGCCATGTTGCGGATGCGGATGACGTTTTCCAGGTTTTTGACGTCCGGGGCGGGGATGGGTTTGGGGTTGCCCAGCATTTTGGCGACCAGGATGGACTTTCCGGCGGCCTCCATCATCTCCAGGAACTCAATGGCGCGCCACACGCCCTCGGGGCTGACCATGACCGCGCCATGATTTTCCATCAGGAAGCCGTTGGACTTTTCGATCACCGCGTCAAAGTTCACCGCCAGCTGCTCCGAGAGGGGCTCGGCGTAGGGCACCATGATCATCGGGCCGACCTCGATCACGGGTTCCGGCAGGAAGGGCATCTGCAGCCAGTCGCCGCCCGCGATGGCGAAGCCCGTCAGAATCGGCGGATGGGCGTGCACAACACCCTTGACGTCCGGCCGTTTGTTCATGATGCGCACGTGGAAGGGCCATTCGCCGGTGGGCTTTCGGCCCTCCTTGGCGTAGAGCACCTTGCCGTTCATATCGACGGCGCAGATGTCTTCAAAGGTAATGGCGATTTTAGCCACCTTGGTGGGGGTGATCAGGATGACGTTCTCATCGGCGCGCATCGACAGGTTTCCGCCCTGGCTGGTGACGAAGCCGACTTCGGCCAGGCGGTTTGCGGCGCGCGCCAATTCCGCGATTTGCGTTTCGTACTGCTTTTGGAACGGGGTCATTGAGAGCCACTTCCTTTCAAAAATGGGTCGCCTTCGGGGGAAACGGATTTCCTTAACCGCCTCACGGGGCGGGGGAGAACGTAAAGTCCAGCCTGGCGCCGGGCGCGCTATCCAATGTGGTGAGCTCCAGGCGGTAGAGCCTGTCGCCCCACAATGCCTTGAGGCGCGCATCCTCGATGGAAACCGGCGAGACCGATGGGATCAACCCGCCGGGAAAGCGGAGCGCGACCGGGCCAAATTGCGCGCGGCCTTCGGTCAGTACAGGTTCGAAGGGCGTGATGAACCGGACAGTCGCCTTTTTCTTGGCGTCCTCAAAGTCGAAGGCGTCGATCAGCCGCACCTGGTTCTCGCCGGGCGTCAGAATCAGGCTGCGCTGCCAGCTGTACAATTTCGCGGCGGCGGGGTAGGCGTGGGCGATGCCCATCGTCAGCATCCAATAGCCGTCGTCGCGAAGTTCCGGCGGCTCCGGCGCGCGCCGCGCGGCGTTCTGTTCCACACCCTCGATGGCGGGCACGTTGTGGGCGTCCGCGCCCGGCAAGCCGCAGTCGACCAGCACGGGCCGGCCCCGGTAGTACATCAAGAGGTCACCTGCGTCCCGGTGGGAGAACGAACCCTTGCGGTCACCGCCGGTCAGCGCCACAAAGAAGTCGCCCGCCCGGGCGATGGCGACGCCCATGTCGGGCAGCAGCACCGAACCGGGCAGCGGCAGCCGGGCGGGCTCCCGCATCAGGTTGATTCGGCCCCGCAGGTGCATCAACTGTGTAAAGAGGGAGTATCCTTCCATCTCACGGTCGGGGTTCTGCCGCCTGAGCCACGCGGCCATGCCGCACAGGCAGCTCGAGCGCACGCCCTCGCCCAGCCGGAACATGAGGTCCGGCGACAGATCCGGCCGCGGGTCGCCGCCGGGGTTTACGAACCATCCGTCCGCGATGTGCAGTTTGCAGGGCAGTATCGCCATGTCGACGAACTGCGGCTCGTCCCGAAGCTCCACCTCACCGCCGCTGATCAAAGAAATCAGCGCAAAGCAATCGCTCAGCGCCGCGGCCGCCTCCACATGCCGTTTCAAGTCCACGGTCGCGCCGCCGTCCGGCAACTGCGTACGTAGGAAGTTTTCGAGGATCCTGATTAGCCGCCGGAGCACCTGCCAGCGGCGCTCGCCCTCGTCTGTCTCCGCCGCCAGGCACGCGGCCATCAGATGCGCGGCAATCTTCGGCGCTTCACCCGAAAGGTGCATCCAGTCTTCGCCGTCCCGGGCGATGACAGGGTCGAAGACCCGCCGCCGGAGTTCGTATTCGATGCGTGCGTTCAGTTGGGGCGTCATGCGGTCGAATCGGGCACCTACCATCTGGCGGGCCAGCGCAAACAATTCCGCCGTCCTGGCGGCGTGCAGGTCCATATCGGGCGAGCCGAAGGCGGGCAGTGGCGCGCCACGGCGGGGGAACACGGCCCAGCTGGACTCCTCCGCCATCATCCAGATTAGGTCCGCGGCTTTGGACAGGTATTTTTCGTCGCCGGAGACGCAGGCGCCCAGAATCAGTGTGGCTGCCTGGCTTCTTCTAAGCAAATAGCCCTCGGGCGGCTCTGCGTCCGGCCGCCGGAGGTAGTCGCCCGCGGTCAGGTGGGGCAGCGGCGCGCGCAGCGCCCGTTCGGCCTTCGCCACCAGCGCCCGGGAAGCATCCGGGTCGAAGGAAGCCCAGGCGCGCCGGTCGTCGAAGGACGGCGCAATGCGCACCTGCCCGGCCGGGCGCAGGCTGTAGAGCAGTTCTTCCTGACGAAGGGAGAACAAACCGGGTCACCTCCAGTGAGGGCTGGTAAAATACTGCGTCTTTTGCCAGCCGTATGCAAGTCCTGCGAACAGATCGATTCACAGATGGACTTGCGGCGACGGCGTCAACCCTTGAAATCCACCCACGCGCCTGTGCGGTGAGATTCCATCATCAGGTCCATCAGGCGCTGAAGGCGCGCGCCCTCGAAGACGTCGGGGCTTGCGGGCGCGCCGCGGTGGACCGATTCCAGAAAGCTGTAGTAGCAGTGCATGTGGGCCCGGTCCCAGCCGATCCGGTTCTTGGGCGGCAGGAAGGACCCGCCCGGCGCGGGGAACCGCGCGGTGGAGGCAATGCGGCGGAAGCCGCGCTCGCCGCCCAGCGCCGCCTCGGAAAGCGTATTGTCGTAGAACTCCAGGTAGTCGGCCTCCATCAGCCGCCAGCGGATCGCGCCCTTGTCGCCGTAGATTTCAAAGGCCAGCTCGTCCTCCGCGCCGGTGGTGATCTTTGAGGCGGTGGCGGTGCCGACCGCGCCGTTTGGCATTTCCAGCAGCATCACCGCCTGGTCGTCGGCGAGCGTTTTCACCATTCCGCCGCCCGGAGCGGGCCGCTCCGGGTAGAGCGTGCGCAGGCGGCACAGCGCGCGGGCAGGATAGCCGATCAAAAAGGCCAGCATGTCCAGCGCGTGGGAGCCCAGGTCCAGGAGCACACCGGCGCTCTCCTGCATCTTCCACCCGGCGGGTTTCGTGGGATCGATGGAGCCGGAGTGATCGTAGCGAACGGCGAAGGACAGGATGTTTCCAATGCGCCCTTCTTCAATCAACTGCTTTGCCCGCAGCACGCTGGGGAAGAAACGGTTGTTGTGGGCCATCTGGGTGAGGCTCGAAGACGCTCGGGCGGCCGCCTCGATCCGGGCGGCGGACGCGCCATCCACGGTCAGGGGCTTGTCGATGTACAGGTGCTTGCCCGCCTTGAGCGCGTCCACGATCATCTGTTCGTGCAGCGCGTTGGGCGTGGAGATGGACAATACATCGATGTCCTCCCGGGCAAGCAACTCCCGGTAGTCGTCTGTAAAGTGGGACGCGCCCAGCATTTCCGCCGCGTCCCGGGCGACAGAAAGCCTGCGCGAGCAGACTGACCGGATGACCGGGCGAAAGCCGCAGTTGGGGTAAAAAAGTGGCATTTCTCGCAGCACGTGGGCGTGGGTGTGCCCCATGAACCCCCAGCCGACGATGCCGACGCCGATTTCCTGCATGATCTTTCCTCCCTAATCCCCTGCAAAAAGTGTTATCAAATCTCGTCGTGCTTTTCAGATCATTTCCGGCGATTTTTCGACGGATCTCATTGCCCTGACGAAGTGGGCAGGCCCCTCAGGCAGTCGCCCAGCCTTGGTGCGTCCAGCTGCCCCAGCGGGACCCTGGAAACCGTAAGGCCAGTCCTGAAGAACAGGCCCAGGATGGGCAGGTCCTCTACCAGCTTCAGCTGCAGGCTGTACATGTCGGACTGCAAATCCGACTCGGTAGGGGCGGACCAGGCGCTGCGGAGCAGGTTTTCGGTGTCGTCACTCCCGTAGCGCTCGTAGTTGGAGGCACCGCTCTTTCCCATCAGGAAGTTGAGGTTGGGGATGTCGCTCAGCTCAAAGGCGCACAGCGCCAGCTGAAAATTGCCGTTGTTCATCCGGTCGAAAACCTCGCGATTGGATAGAACGAAAGTGCTCACGTCGAAGCCCACCATGCGAAGCTGGGAAGCCAGGAGTTCCACAGCTTCCGAGCGGGTGTTGGTGGTGCCCCGGTCGTAGGTGATCAGGTTCAGCTTGAGGTCGATCAGGCTGCCCTGCTCTTCTTTTTCCAGCAGGTTGTCGCCGTCCACGTCCTTCCAGCCACCGTCCTGCAAAAGCTTCAACGCGCGCTCGGGGCTGTAGTTGAACCGGGTGGCTTGGGCGTTGTAGATCCAGGAGCCGGGGATGACCGGCACCTCGCTCTCCTGCACGAGTCCTGCGTAGACGGTGGTGGCCAGCGTGGTGCGGTCGATGGCGTACATCAGCGCCTGGCGGACGGAAAGGTCGCTCAGGATCGGGTCCCGGAGGTTGGGCACGATGCATTCGTAGGTGTTGGTGGAATAGTCCATGGCTTTGCGGTCACTGAGCTGGCGGCTTAGTGAGATGGTGGGGTATTCGCTTGCCAGCGCGTTGATCTCGCCCGTCTCAAGCAGGTTCATAGCGATCTTGTTGTTGCCGCAGAACATCCCGACAAGAGAATGCACGTTTGTGTTGGCGCGTCGCCACCACAGCGGGTTTTGTTCGATCCGGAGCGCGTAGCCCGCGTCGTAGCTGATGTACCAGTAGGGCCCGGTGCCCATCGGCTGGGCGCTTGCGACCGAGTTGCTGGAGGCGACGGGGAAGGTCATCGCGTAGAGCAGCATGTAGCCGATGGAGCCCTTGGCCTTGACCACCACCGTGGCCTCGTCCGCGACAGTCATGGACACCACCGCCTGGTTTAGTAGCGGCTGCCAGTAATTGGCAGGGTATTTCAGGATCTCGTTGTAGCTGTCCACCACGTCCTGGGCGGTCAGCCGGTCGCCGTTGTGGAAGTTGACGCCATTTCGGAGCGTGAACCTCCAGGTATCCCCGCTGACGGTCCATCGGTCGGCCAGCATCGGCGAAGGCTGACGATTGTCGTCCAGCTCCACCAGCGACTCGTAGACCAACGAATTGATGGTCATGATGTCCTGATACTTGCAGTGCAGCGGGTTGACTTCGGCATCGGAGCCCGCGACTACGCCCAGGATCATGTCGGCGGAGGCGTAGTTGATGTCGGCGGGAGCCACGGTATTCTCGGCGGCCTGCGCGGCGTTTTTCAGCTGATCCTGGGAAGCGGGCGCGGGCATGACCTCGCCGGGGGAGGCGGCCGCGGTGCCCGGCGTGTATTCGCCCTCGCCGGAAAAGCTGTCCACCGACGACTGGTCGAAGTTGGGCGCGGCGGTGGGGTTTCCGTCCAGGATGGTGATGGTCCTGCTGCCGCCTGAACAGCCTGTGAGCAGGAGGGCGGCCAATAGAACGGCCATCAGCCTGACGAACCTTGCTGTCATGATTGGAATTTCTCCTTGTAATGCTCGTAGGCGGACTTGACGTTGGCTACATATGCCCTGGTGGAATCGTAGGGGATATAGGCCAGCGTCACGCCGTCCTGGGAATACTGTTTGTTGGCCAGCCACTCGTCCACTCGGGAACCGCCCGCGTGGTAGGCGGCGGTGGCCTTGGTCAAGTCGCCGTCGTAGCGGCCGTCCAGGTAGTTCAGGTACCAGCAGCCGTAGCGGATGCTGAGGACCGGCTCAAACAGGCGCTCGTCGGTGTAGTCGGATTCGCCCAGCTTCTTCGCGATCCACGCGCCGGTCTCCGGCATGATCTGCATCAGCCCCCGCGCGCCGGCGGAGGAAACCGCCTCCGGCTGGAAGGAGGATTCGCAGTAGATGACCGCAGCCACGCGGGCGGGGTCCAGTTCGTACTGCTTGGCGTACTTTTCGATCTCTTCCCGGTAGGAGAGCGGGTAGGCGATCTCATGGACGTCCTTTGGGAAGAACAGCGCGTAGTACCCAATGGCCATAAGCAGAAGGATCGCGAGCAGCGGCAGCACCAGGCGTACTGAACGCGCGCGGCGGCGTCTTCTGCGCCGTTTTGGCGCCTGCACGAGTGAACTCCTCATCGATCAATCCTCTTCAGCAGATCCCGGTACAGGTGCGCCACTTCCTTTTGCACCTCCGGGGCGGGTTTATCGGTCTTGACCACCACGTCCGCACGCTTGGCCTTCTGGTCCAGCGGCATCTGGCTTGAGATGCGCGCCTGCGCCTGCTCCCGGGTTAGCCGATCGCGGTTCATCAGGCGCAGCGTCTGGCTCTCATCGTCCAGGTACGCCACCCACACCTCGTCGCACAGCGCGTCCATGCCGGTTTCGTAGAGCAGCGGCACTTCCATGACCACGACCCGCGCCCCGTCTTGTTCGGCTTTGGCGATTTCCCGCAGCATCTCCCGCTGCACGGCCGGATGGAGGATGGCCTCCAGCGACCTGCGGCAGTGCGCATCGTGAAACACGATCTCGCCCAATGCTCGGCGGTCCAGCGTGCCATCCGGCAGAAAGACCCCATCGCCAAAGGTTTCGCGGATGGCGTCAAGCGCCTCGCCGCCCGGCGCGGTCAGCCGGTGGGATGCGTCGTCGGCGCTCAGGACCACCGCACCCAGCTCCTTGAGGCTGCCCAGGATCGTGCTCTTGCCGGTGGACACGCCGCCGGTCAGGCCGATGACGTAGGGGCTATTTGCACGCATTCCAGTCCCTCCCGACGCATAGGTCCACCTTGAGCGGCACGCGCATTTCGGCCACGCCCTCCATCGCGCTGCGAAGCAGCGCGCTCACGCGGTCGATTTCCTCCGGCGGGCTTTCGACGATCAGCTCGTCGTGCACCTGCAGGATCAGTTTGGCCTTGAGTTTCTCCCGGGTCAGGGCCCGGTGGGTTTCGACCATCGCCAGCTTGATGATGTCGGCGGCGGTGCCCTGGATGGGGCTGTTCATCGCGGCGCGCTCACCGAAGGAGCGCACGTTGTAGTTGGCACTGGAAATCTCCGGCAGATACCGCCTGCGGCCAAAAAGCGTGGTCACGTAGCCCTGCAGCTTGCCCTGGGCTACGGAGGAATCCATAAACCGCTTGATGCCCGCATAGCGGGTGAGATAGCGCTCGATGAACTCGGCGGCCTGCTTGCGGGAGACGCCGATGTTTCTAGCCAGACCGAAGTCGGAGATGCCGTAGACGATGCCGAAGTTGATCGCCTTGGCGGCGGATCGCATGGCGCCGGTCACCTGGTCCAGCGGGACGCCGTTTACCTCGGCGGCGGTTCTTCGGTGAATGTCCTGATCCTTCAGGAAGGCGTCGATCATCACCGGGTCGTCCGACATGTGGGCGAGCACCCGAAGTTCGATCTGCGAGTAGTCCGCGTCCACCAGCATCCAGCCGGGCCGGGCGATGAAGGCCTTGCGAATCTCGCGGCCCAGGTCGCTTCTGATCGGGATGTTCTGCAGGTTCGGGTCCACCGAGCTGATGCGCCCGGTGGCGGCTGCGGTCTGGTCAAAGCTGGTGTGGATGCGGCCGTCCGGCCCCTGCTGGCGCAGGAGCCCTTCGATGTAGGTGCCGTTCAGCTTCTGATACTTTCTGTGCTCCAGGATCAGCGGCACCACCGGGTGCGCGTCGTACAGGCTTTCCAGCGTCTCCGCGTCGGTGGAATAGCCCCTGGAGGTCTTGCGCCCGGCGTTCAGCCCCAGCTTTTCAAACAGCAGTTCGCCCAATTGCTTGGTGGAATTGATGTTGACCGGGTAACCCGCGTAGGCGTGGATCTTCTCGGTCAGTTCCGCGATCCGCGTCGTATAGCTGGACCCCAGCCGCGTCAACTCCTCCCGATCGACGAGAAAGCCCTCCCGCTCCATGTCGTACAGCGTGCGGGACAGCGGCAGCTCGATGTCCTGGTAGAGCTTCAACATGCCGGTTTCGTCCAAAAGCGCCTTCTGGGCGCGGGCGAGCTCCAGGAGCGCGGAAGCCGCGTGTTTGTCGTAGCCGCCGCCTTCAGTGAGCGCGGAAAGCGCATACTTTTTCCGGGAGGAATCCAGCACATACCCGGCCAGGCGCACGTCAAAGGCCGGGCCGCTTAACTGGATGCCCAGCGGCTCAATTTCGCCCAGGAATGCCTTCACGTCGGGCAAGGTTTTTTCTTCTTTGGATTCGATGATCGGCTTCAGCGCGATCAGCGCATCGCCCTCGTCCAGCCCCGGGCTCAATAGGTCGCCGCCGGTCTTTACATCCGCGCGCTCGCCGCTACTGCACGCGACGCAGAGGAATTCCTCCATGACCAGCGAAGCGGCGCTTGCGGCGTTGGCCTTCGCCCATTCGTGAAGCGCCTCTGCGCCGTCAAACTGCCGGACGGCGTGCCAGGTCGCGGGGGTGGGGCCTGACGGACCGGCGGCCTCCGAAGCGGCCTCCACCTGCGGGACTGAAAACTGCTTGAGCCGCGGGATCAGGCTCTTGAGTTTATAGGCTTCCAGACCGGGCAGCGCACCTGTAAGATCGCCCACCCGGAGTTCGGAAAAGTCCACCTCCACCGGCATGTCCCGCTCGATGGTGGCGAGCTTTTTGGAAAGCCGCGCCTGGTCGGCAAACTCCATCAGCCGCTCCCGAAGCTTGCCCTTCTGCTCCTCCGACGCGGTTTCCAGCACCTTTTCCAGCGAGCCGTATTGGGCGATCAGCTTGGAGGCGGTCTTTTCGCCGACACCCGGCACTCCTGGGATGTTGTCGGAAGTGTCACCCATCAGCCCCTTCATGTCGATCAGCTGGACGGGTGTCACGCCGTAGGTTTCCAGAATATATTCGGGCGTCACGCGCACCGTGTCGGTGATGCCCCGCTTGGTATACAAAATGCTCGTATGCGGGCCGGACAGCTGGAACGCGTCCCGGTCGCCGGT
>JAEVZE010000198.1 GCA_023392395.1 Bacillota bacterium | reverse complement strand
TCCATCGCGCTGATCGCCTTTTCGGAGGCGCTGGATCAATATGATCCTGACAAGGGAAATTTTGAAGCGTATGCCCGGCTGGTGATCAAGCGGCGTCTTGTCGACGATCTGCGGCGCCAGCGGAAGTTTCAACCAGAAATCGATGTAGCCCCTGAGGCGTTTGCCGGCGGTGCGGATCCAGAAGAAGGCCCGATGAACCCGGTTGACCGCATCGTAGCCAGGCATGCCATGCAGTCGGAACCGGATCTGCAGGAAGAAATCGCCGAGACCTCCAGTCTGCTGGCCGCCTATGGATTTTCCTTTTGGAACTTGGCGGACTGCTCTCCCAAAGCTGAGAAAACGCGCATGGCGTGTGTCGCGGCGGTCCGGCACATGCTCTTGACCCCCGGCATGATTCAGAAAATGCAATCGACACGCCGGCTTCCCATCTACGCCCTTGCGGCGGGAAGCCGGGTTTCACTCAAGGTGCTTGCCAGGCACCGGAGGTATATCATCGCTGTTGTGGAAATCCTCACAGGAGACTTTCCCGGGCTGTCCCGGTACTTGAAGGCCATCGGAAAGGGGGAAGACGCTTGAAAGCCGTTGTAATGGAAATACGCGGTGCGCAGGCCGTTCTGATGACGGAAAGCGGCGCGTTTGAAAAGGTGAAAAACAAAAACTACTGCGTGGGCCAGCAGGTTTCATGGGCGGAAAAGCGCCGTCTCCCTGTCCGGAGGTGGCTGCTTGCCGCCAGCATCCTGCTTGTTTTCATGACCGGTACGGGGACGCTTGCCGCCCGGCTTCCGTTCGCCTACGTGAGCCTGGATATAAACCCTTCCTTGGAATATTCGCTGAACTGGTTTGATCGGATCATTTCTGTCCGCGCCGTAAACGACGACGCCGAGCCCATCGCACAAAAGCTCCTGGAGGAGGGCGTAATTGACCAGCCGGCAGATCGAGCGATTGACATGACCTTGTCGGAACTCCAGAAGAGCCGGTATGTGGTTTCGGGCTCGGAAAACGATGTCATCCTGGCGGTGGCCTCCTTTGGGATCAAAAATGTGGACGGTCTGACCAAACGGCTCGCTAAGAGCGCCGACGAGTATGGACGGCAAATTTCCGTCACCATCACCACCTTGCAGGCCGACTCTGCCAGCGTAAAACGCTCCAGGGAATTGAAGACCACGGCCGGAAAGCTAATGCTGGTGGAATCCCTTGAGGCGCTTGAGGGAAATCCGTCGGACCTTCCTAAAGAGGAATGGCTTAAAAAACCCGTCCGGGACATTCTTGATCGCAAAAAGGCGATCCAGCAGAAGTCCTTCGCGAAAGGGCTGGAAGCGGGCGGTCCATCACCTGCGCCTTCCGCCGCGCCAGACGCCGTACCCGCCTTAGAAGGCGAAGGCAAGGTCAGTCCATCAAATAGAAACACCCCTTCTGCGCCCATCGCGCCTGAGAATTCACACCCTCCCAATTCCCCGACCTCAAAGCCCAAGAACACCAAATCGTCCGACGGCGCTTCACACAGGAAGAATACGCCCAAGCCGTCCGCTACGAAGAAAGACAAAACCAGGGCTTCCGATCATTCTTCCCAGGATCATTCGCAGCATAAGCAGGGCTCTAATCCCAGATAGCGGGGGAGGAGAAAACAAAAAAGGATGATATCGACTGATGATCACCCTCGTTCGCAATCACGGCGCACTCCTTCCTCTCGGGTGCGCGTGCCATCTGGCTGTGGGCTATATCAATACAGACCATGAAACCGAGCCCCATTGCTTACCTGTACATTAAATGTTCGCTCCGCTCATAACCAACTCTCTGCGCAGTTCATCAACATCGACATTTTGAACGCTTCGATTCGATGCGGCGCACTGCGCGGCGGCGACGCCTGCCGCCTGTCCAAGGCCCATCATCGATGCTTGGACCCGGGCGGAGGCGGAGGCCTCGCGGTCGGCGGAGAAGCAGCGGCCAGGCACCAGAAGATTCGGGAAATCCTCGGCAATCAGCGAGCGGTAGGGGATGTAGGCGGCCTCCTTCAGAAATTCGCAGCGCTGCGCGCCGCCGGAGGAGGAATGAATGTCGATCGGGTGCGCGCCGCGGCCGATTGCGTCCGGAAAATGTACGGCGGAGGCGTATTCCGCTCCGGTCAGCACGTGGAGGCCCCGAATATGCCGCGTTTCACGAACGCCGGTCTGCGTTGCGGTATAGAGGATGCGCGCGTCCCGGAACGCCTCGAAGTGCTCTCGAAGCGCTTCCACCAGACGGAAGGCGTCCTCGCGCAGTAGGCATTCCACCCGCGTCTGATCCCGTTCGTCCGCCATGTCGCCTTCCGCGCGGGTCATGTTGACCAGCACCCGGTCGCGGGAGAGCATCCAGCACATCCAGGGACCGCCGAACCTGGGCAGCGCGCCGCGCTCAGACAGTGGCAGCAGCCTTTCCCGGAGCGGCTCCATGTGGTAGTTGACGCCCTGTTGTTCGTGGCGGATCTTGGGGAGCACGGTCGCGTCCACGCCGCCCAGGCAAAAGCACAGCGACGCCGGCTGGGATGGAGCGGGGAACAACTGCATTGGGACGCCCGAGAGAACGCAGAGATCGCCGTCTCCGGTGCAGTCGAGGAAGTATCGCCCCTCCAGGGCGCGCGAGCCGCCCTTGCCCTCGAAAACGGCGTGGGTGACGCGGCCCGCGTCCATGAGGCAATCCGAGAGATAGGCGTGCAGGTAGAGCGTCACGCCCGCCTCCAGCGCCATGCGCTGCGCCAGCAGCTTGTAGGCTTCGGGTTCAAAGCACACGCTGCCCAGCGGGTACTCGATGGACGCGCCGCCCATCGCCTCCAGCCTCCTGGCAAACTCCCATGGGATGCCGCCCACGACCAGTTCGCCGTTGTAGCAAAATTCGCTGATCGGTGCGACGAGCCCGGCGGTCGCCATGCCGCCAAGGAAGCCGTAGCGCTCAATCAGCGCCACCTTCGCGCCTTGCCGCGCCGCCGCGATCGCGCCGATGAAACCGCTGGGCCCTCCGCCGCACACCACCACGTCATACGCGCCCACTACCGGCGCTTCTTTACGAATCGATACCGAAGTCATGCAATCGCCGCCTTCCATGCATCTCGTCCCAACCGATAACCCCAAAGTCATCGGCCTGCGCGCCTTTTGCGCGGGGCGGGGGAATCAGTACGCGCGCACTTCGTACAAACGTGCGTCGCTGTCGCCATTCGTGGCGGTAAAGCGAATCACAAGCCTGTCGCATTCGACCGCGCCCGGCAGGTCGTGGACTTTCAGCCGCTGGAAGTTGTCGGCTTCCCGCAGACGGAAGACCTCTATGCCGCCCTTCAGCGCACGGATCTCGTAATCCCGGGCCAGTTCCTTCGCCACGCCCAGCGGCTCTTTGTCGATGAATGCCTTGGAGACCGAGATGCACCGCTCCTCGGACAGGTTCGGGTCCAGCGTCAGCCGTACCTGACGAAGCGTCACCGGGCGGTTCCAGGAAAGGGTCAGCGTTTCGCCGTCCTGGGAGAGGCCGTTGGAGCGCCAAAGGTTGCTCACCTCGCCGACGCGCCGCGTTACGCCGCTGATCACGCTCTTTGCCTCGTACCCTTCCCGCTCAGAGCTCGCGGAGACGGCGGCCGCGCGGGCCAGGTCCTCAGGGTCGGCGTTTGCGCAGCCGGGGATGTAGCAGTCGTTTTTCAGGAGCGTCTGGCGCAGTTCCTCCATGTGGCGCTTGCCGAATTCCTCCGGCGTGAGGTCCCGGATCGCCGCCATCGCCGCAGCGATGCCCGCCGCCTCGCCGCCGACGGCGCAGGTGCCCATGACGCGGGTGGCCCCCATCGCCAGCTTGGTGGCGGAGATGTTGCGCCCGGCCATCATCATGTTGCGGATGGTCTTTGAGCAGTAGCAGCCGTAGGGGATGGAGAACAGTCCATCGAAGGATCGCACCTTGGAGGGAATCTGCCCCTTGGCCCGAAAGCCGCCCGCGGTGTGCTCGTCCATCGGCCAGCCGCCGTAGGCGACGGCATCCGGGAAGGTGTGGTTTTGAAGGATGTCGTTTTCCGTCAGGATGTAAGTGCCGACGAGCCTGCGGCTCTCGCGGGTTCCGGGCACGTTGCCCACCCAGATCAACTCGTAGTTTTCCGCGCCGTGGTCGCCGCCGTTTTTGATGTGATCCCATACGCCGTACACGCACTTGTAGAGCTCGTAGCGGATGTCCTCGGCGTCTTCGATGATGTCGTTCCAATCGCCGCCCAGCTCGATCCACCAGTAGCCGGACTGTACGTCGTACTTTTCGACCAGCTGGTCCGCGTGGTCGGCGTAGTCCTCACCGGGCTTTAGGACCACCACGTCATTGGCGTCGTGGTAGACCACGATGTCGCCGTGGTAGCGGTGTACAAAGTCGCTCTCGTCGAATGTGTACGCCCAAGAAGGCCGGACGAATTTCACCGGATGTCCGGTGTCCCGCGCGCAGAAGTAGATGGTGTTGCCCATTGTCTCGCCGTCGCGATTTTCAGGCGCGTCCTTTTCGCCGAATTCGCGGGATGCCTCGCGGCCAATCATGTACTCCGCGCCCGCAAAATAGCCCAGCGTTCCGTTTCCGGTGCAATCCAGGAAGACCTTCGCTTCAAAGGAAAAGCGTTTCTCGGTGTTCATCTGGTAGCACTCGACGGATTGGATCTCCTGTCCATCCGAGAACACGCGGTCCATTGTGGTGTTCATGTACAGGTCGAGATTGGTGGTATCCTTCGCCGCCGACCACAGTACGCCGTCCCAGATGGAGTAGTTGTAGCCGTCGTTCAGGTATTTATTGGTCAGCTGGAGTTCCATCAGGATGCCGGTCTCGGCGGCGTCCTTCTTGCCCCAGTGGCAGGACGCGCCCGAGATGTGCATGCGCGTCTCGGAGCTGGCGTTGCCGCCGAACACGCTGCGGTCCTGTATCAGTGCCGTTTTTGCGCCCTGCCGTGCGGAGGCGATGGCCGCGCACAGGCCGCTCATGCCGCCGCCCACGACGACTACGTCGTAGCAAAGCTTTTTCGCGGGGTTCTGCGAACTCTCAGGAACTTCACGGATATACTGTTTCATGTGTGATGCGCTCTCTTTCCTCGCCGCCTGGAAGTGGTTTTACTTTTACGGCCTGATACTAATTCCAAATATGAACGCGTCGTCGCGCCGGATCTTTTATCGCCCCGCGTCGTCGCCCTCCGCTCAACGTAGCGCTGCTACGTCTCGCTCCAGCTCCTAGCGGGACGAAAAAATCTCTCGCCGCTTTGGACGCGTTAATATTCTCCATTAATATGATGGTAGCACCCGCTTCCCATCACTGTCAACGCACAGACCTTCGGGATTTTTTCGGATTGTGGCCCAATATTTCGAATCTGTCCCATTTCTTTTGAATATACCCGCCAGAATTGACACGGCAAATCCGCGCGCCTATACTATAACTGTGGCCTTTTTATGAACGCACGGCACGGGGAGGATCATTCTATGAAAACGGGCATCACGGAATACGACATCATCGTCATCGGCGGCGGTCCGGGCGGACTGCCCGCTGCGATCGCGGCCGCGCGGCAGGGCGCGAAGGTATTGTTGGTGGAGAAGAACGGCTTTCTGGGCGGCAATCTGACGATAGGCCTCCCGCTGCTGGCCTACTTGGACAAGGACGGCAATCAGGTGATTCGCGGCATCGCGCAGGAGTTCATTGACGAGTTGGCCAAGAAAAACGCGGTCAGCCCGCACCACTGGTGCCCGATGCACGACTCGGTAACGATCTACGATCACGAGGTATTCAAGGTCGTGGCGTTTGAAATGTGCCTTGCGGCGGGCGTGGAAATCCTTCTGCATACCCAGGTTATCGACACGGACGTTGAAAACGGGGTACTCAAATCGGTCACGCTGTTCGGGAAGGCGCACAAAATCGAAGCTCGCGCCAGAGTGTTCATCGATGCCACCGGCGACGGCGACGTGGGCTACATCGCGGGCGCGACGTTTGAGATGGGCCAGAAGGGCACGGGCGTTCTGCAGCCGCCCACGCTGATGTGCACGGTGGGCGGCGTTGATTTCGATCGAATCATCGACTATCTCGAAAAAAACCCTGACCAGATGCAGCTCGCGCCTACGATTGAAACCTATCCCGGCTACGATGCGTCCTATTTACGGTCGAACCCGCACCACCATGTGCTGGTGGGGCTGCGCAAGATGTTCTCTGAGCTGCGCGAAAAGGGCGAACTGCCGGTGAACCGGGACACCATCATCTACATTCAGAGTCTGATTCCGGGCGAGGTTCACCTCAACTGCACGCGGCACCTTGGCATCGACGGCAGTGACGTGTTTGACCTGACCCGCGCGGAAATCGAGGGCCACATCCAGAACCTCAAGTTTGTCGATACGCTGCGGAAATACGTGCCGGGCTTTGAGCACTGCTACCTGACGCAGATTTCGCCGTTCCTGGGGGTGCGGGAGTCCCGCCGCTTCCACGGCCTCAGCGCGCTGACCGAGGAGATGCTTGTACATGGCATAATCGGCGAGGACAGCGTGGGCATCGGCTCCTACATCATCGACATCCACGACGGCGTTGGATCGAGCACCATCGTCAAAAAAGTCAGGCCTTACGGGCTGCCCTACGGCATGACATGTTCCCGGGACATCAAAAACCTCATGTTCAGCGGAAGATGCGCGTCGATGGACGCCGTGGCGATGAGCTCGGCCCGGGTGATGCCCCCGCTGATGGCGATGGGCCAGGGCGCGGGCGTCGGCGCGGCGCTGGCGGTCAGGCAGGGGAAGTATCCGGGGGACGTGGACGTGAAAGAAATCCGTGAGATCCTGCGCGAGGACGGCGTGATGCTCGAGCCCAGTCCGGACGCAAGGGAGATGTATCCGTAAACAAACAAGACCAGTTGGCTTATACTAATTCCAAATATTAAAGCGTCGTTGCGCCGGATCTTTTTCCGCCCCGCGTCGTCGCCCTCCGCTCTACGTAGCGCTGCTACGTCTCGCTCCAGCTCCTGGCGGGACGAAAAAATCTCTCGCCGCTTTGGACGCGTTAATATTCTCCATTAGTATTAACGCGGCGTCCGGCGCGTCGCGTTAAGCCAGCGGCATCTTTGGCAGGAAAGGAGGCCCGGGCGATGTACAGAGCCATTCTGGTGGATGACGAAGAGGCGGTTTTGAAGGGCCTTCAGCACCATGTGAACTGGCAAAAGCACAATGTGGAGATCGTTGGCGCTTTCCCGAACGGGCAGGAAGCCTGGGAATATGTGCGGGAAAACCCGGTGGACCTGGTGGTTACCGACGTCTGCACGCCTTTTATGGACGGCATCGAGTTGGCCAAAAGGGTGCGCGAAAAATATCCGCGTACGAAGATCCTGTTTGTCAGCGGTCACGCGGACGTGGGGTATTTGAAGGACGCGCTGAAGCTGGACGCGGTGGACTACATTTTGAAATCCATCGATCTGGACGAGATGGACGCCACACTGACACGCGTGGTCGGCATGATCGGAGAAGAGGAAAAGCAGGCGAAGCGGTTCAGCGAGATGGAAGAACTGCTCGCCCAGTCGATGCCGCTGTTGCGCAACCGCCGCCTTTCGGCGCTGCTCCGCGAGAGCGACGAGGACGAGGACGAGGCGACGGTGCTGAGCGAATTGAGGTATCTGGGCATTCCGCTGGAGGACGGGACCCATTACGCGGTGATGGCCGTGCGGCTTGTGAACAAGTGGGAGGCCATCGGAGGCATGAACGAGAAGGAGCGCATGCTGTTCAGCCTGAAGGTCCAGGCGATCTGCGAAGACGTACTTCGCCGTCACAACAGCACGATCTGCTTTAAGGACAGGCTCTCCGAATACATTCTGATCGTCAACGCCGAGGGCGACGACTGCGAGACGACGCTTCTGGACGTGGCGGCCGACGTGCGCCAGAAGTTGCTGACCGAACTGGGCGTGGAGGTGTTCATCGGCATCAGCGGCCGCTTTGCGGGCGTCTTCAAGGTTCGGGACGCCTACCAGAGCGCCTGCGAGGCCATCCAAAAACGATACCTGATCGACGACGGCCTGCCCATTTCGGTCAAAAAGTATGAAGAGGTGGACGACCTCAAGGGCGCTCGCGAGCGCGCTGAAAAAGGAATCTGCGAGGCGATCATGAGCGGCGACATCGTGGAAGTGCACAAGGTGCGGCAGAGCTTCATGGACTTCGCGCACCAGATCCCGTCGATGGACGAGCGGCAGAACTTCCTCATTTTCCTCATCATGCTGCCTACCAGGCTGCTGACCAACCTGCCCACCCGGGAAAAGGGCGCGTACACCGCCCAGCGCGCGCTGATGGAGCGGTTTCTTCTGTGCCAGGGGCCGGAGGAGCAGGAGGCGCTGATTTCGCAGGTATACGAAGAAGTCACGAAACTGCTGCTCAGCCGCAGCGAGCCGCAGCCCAGCGCCGTCATCCGGCGCGTCAAGGAGATCATCGCCCAGAAGTATTCGGAGAGGCTGTCGGTGAATAGCCTCGCGCAGGAGGCATACCTGACGCCCACCTACCTTTGCGTGCTGTTCAAGCAGCAGACCGGCAAGACCATCAACGAGTACATCACTCTGGAGCGCGTCCACCGCGCAAAGGAACTGCTAACCGATTCCAGCATCCTGCTCTACGACGTGTGCTTCATGGTGGGCTACCTGTCGCCCAGCTATTTTTCCAAGCTCTTCAAGAAGTACACCGGGCTCACGCCCAGCGAGTTCCGGGAGAGCGCGATGCTCGGCTCGTGGAAAGGCAAATAGCGATGACAGGCAGCGCGTTTCCCCGGCAGAACCTGTACCTGACGCGCGTCGTGCTGGTGACGCTGATGGCGGCGCTCGTCGGCCTTTCGGTCATCTGCGTGCGCCTGTACGCCCAGAGTACGGCTTCCGCGGTCGATTCGGAAGTGCTGCGGGGCATGCAGCTTTCGGTTGATCAGGCGAAAAACAACCTGGACTACCGGCTGCAGCAGACCGCGGACAGCGCCAGGACGCTGCTCGGCACGGTGTATCCGTATCTGAATTCCAACGCGGGAACCGAGGGACAGCTCGAGGAATACTCCGAAATGACCCGCGTGCTCAACGAGTACATGGGCAAGTACATGATTTCCAAGGTCCGCCTGTACGTACCCAAGGACAAGCTGTACTCGCGGCAGGGCGAGACGTTCTATTCGCTCTCTGCGCTGGAGGGCGACAAGGCTTTCCAGGCGCTGGTGGGCGACCGGCGCGGCGGCGTGTTCTGGCAGGACGTGCGCAAGGTGCCCACCTTCATGGGCGGGAGCATCTCCGCGATTTCCTGCGTCGCGGTGGTCTCCGGCAGCAAGAACTACAACCAAATCGTGGGCGCGCTGTATCTGGACATCGACGTCAACAACATCGGCAAGATCTTCCGGACGAGCGGCACGGAGGGCGCGGAACTCTTCCTCGTCAACGGGGAGGGCGCCGTGATCGCCCACGCCGACAAAGCCCGAATCGGACAGGTGGCGCTGACCGGGGAGCAGATGGAGCAGATTCACGCAAACGCCCGCGGCACGCTGGCAGACGGCGCACTCACCGCCTACGATCGGATCGACACCTGTGGCTGGTACCTGGTCGCCTCAGCCGACCGATCGGCGCTCCCGAGGCCCGGCGGGGCGACGGCAAGCCTCCTTGCGATCTTGATCGCGGTGACGGTGATGGTCGCGCTGGGCATCGTGATGATGATCGCCTACAATATGATGCTCAGCCGGACGACGATCCTGATCAACCAGGCCGTCCACGCGCTGGAAAGCGAAAACGGCGGAGCGGCCGAGGGCGTAAAGCCCGGAAGGATGGACGCGCTCTCAAGGCTTCGTACCAGCGCCGGGAAAATGGCGTTATCGGCGCAGAAAATCGTTGAGGAGCGCTACCAGAACCGGCTCGCCATCTCCGAATACCAGATGCAGGCACTGCAGGCACAGATCAAGCCGCACTTTCTCTATAACACTTTGGACGTGATCAAATGGATGATCGCGGACGGGGAGATGGAAAACGGGGTGTGGATGGTCAACGCGCTGTCAAAGTACCTGCGCATGAGCATCAACAAGGGCCCCGGCGCGGTCACGCTTTCGGAAGAGATGACTTTGACCGAGAACTACCTGGGCATCATGCAACGGCGATTCAAGAACGCCTTCAAGGTGGAGATAGAAGTTGAGCCTGGGGCGGAGAAGTGCCTCTTGCCCCGGTTTTCTCTGCAGCCGCTGGTAGAAAACGCGCTGCTCCACGGTCTGCTCCACTCGGAAAAGCCCGACCGGAGGCTGACGATCCGCGCGTGGATAGAAGGCAGCCGAGTGCTGATCGAAATTGAGGACAACGGAAGCGGTATGAGCGAGGAGACGCGCATCCAGCTGGAGACCCGCGAAGCCGGGCGCGACGCGGGCTACGGCGTCGCCAACGTTCGCAAGCGCCTGATGATCTTTGGCGGGGCGGAAAGCTCGCTAAAGGTCTCGTCACGGGAAGGCGCGGGCACCTGCGTTTCCATCGCGCTGCCCGCCCGCTTTGGCGGGGAAGAAGCCGATAAGCAATAGCACTTTGGCAACACAAGCGATACCGTGCGGCGGGCAGCGCCTGAATCGGGCCCATCGTGCGGTATCGTCGTCTTTTGGCGGACCGCCGTATCTTTTGAAATGTATACGTTTGAAACAGAAGATCAAAAGGATGAGCATTTACCGGAACGATTTTTTTGTGGTAGGATTAGACTGAACAAAGCATTCCAGCTTGGTGAATCAATATAAAATGCGTCTGGCAGGAAAGGAAGAACCGGTAATGGCGCAAACAAACACGCGCGCCCGCGCGGCGGCCGGAAGCCATAAAATTCCCTTGCGGAACAAGGCTCACAACTTCTTTGTATACTTCAGGCAGCACCCGATGCTGTACCTGATGCTGCTTCCCGGCCTGATTTTCCTGTTCGTATACAAGTTCGCGCCGCTGTACGGAATTCTGATGGCGTTCAAAGATTACAACATCTTCGCGGGCGCAAACCCGATCGACGCCATCGCCAAGAGCCCCTGGGTGGGGATGCGGCACTTCAACAAGCTGTTTGCAAGCTCCCAGTTCGGCCTGGTACTCACCAACACGCTGCTCATCAACGGCTACAAAATCCTGTTCCTGTTCCCGATACCGATCGCCTGTGCGATCCTCCTGAACGAGATCCGGCATAAATCGTACAAGAGCCTGCTGCAGACCTCGATCTACGTGCCCTACTTCTTCTCCTGGGTGATCGTGTTCGGCATCTTCTATTCGCTTCTGGGTTCCTACGGCATCGTCAACGGCGCAATCGCCATGCTGGGCCTTGAGCGCGTCCATTTCTTCACCGACACCGGCATCTTCCGAAGCCTGTTGGTCTTCACCGAAGGCTGGAAGGAGATCGGCTACAATACGGTGATCTACCTCGCGGCGATCACCAGCATCGACATCGGTTTGTATGAGGCGGCGCGCATTGACGGCGCCAACAAGTGGCGGCTCATCTGGAACGTCACGCTGCCGGGGCTTCTGCCTACGATCGTTTTGATGCTGATCCTGAAAGTCGGCTACATTCTGGACACCGGCTTTGAGCAGGTATTGGTGTTTTACAACGCGGCGGTGTACGACGTGGCCGACATCATCCAGACCTATGTGTACCGGCTGGGCATGGGCCAGATGAACTTTTCGCAGTCGACGGCGCTGGGCCTTTTCAACTCGGTCGTGGCATTTGTCCTGATCGTCGGCGCAAATGCGGTGAGCAAAAAGTTGCTCAGCCGCAGCATCTGGTAAGGGGGTGCATGACATGACCAGCATGACCAAACGAAAATCCAAAGGCATTCCGCTGGAGAAAAGCGAAAAGCTGACCATCGTCATCGCAAACGTAGTACTGACGCTGTTTGCCTTATTGGCGATCCTGCCCTGCCTGCACGTCATTTCCAAGGCCTTCAGCATCGGCACAGACGTGACCGCGGGCCAGGTGCTCTTCTGGCCCAGCGGCTTCCAGCTTGAGACGATCCAGTATGTGCTGACCAAGACCAGCTTCTTCAACGC
>JAEVZE010000309.1 GCA_023392395.1 Bacillota bacterium | reverse complement strand
CTTGCGGTTTGGCCTGAGGTCGTTCCTGGCGTCGGTGGCGTTTTCGATGCTGGTCGACTATCTGCCCTTCGGGGCGCTGACGCATGACCGTCTGCTGGCGGCGATCTTCGGTGGCGTCGTCGCGGGCGCGGGGTTCGGGCTGATCATGCTGGGCGACGCCACCACCGGCGGCAGCGATATGCTCGGCATGCTGATCCACCGGAAGGTCAAGGTGATCAAGGTCAGTGCGCTGGTGTTTTCTGTGGACGCGCTGGTCATTGTGGCCGCGGGGGTGGTGTTTGACGTTCAGGGCGCGCTGCTCGCGCTGATCTCCACATACATCATGGCGCGGGTCCTGGACCGCGTGCTGGAAGGCCCGAACATGGCCAAGGCTTACTTCATCATTTCCCGCAAGGCGGACGAAATCGCGGGCGCGATTCTCAAGAACATGGACCGGGGCGTGACCAGCCTGGCCGGGAAGGGCATGTACACCGGCGAGGACCGGTCGGTGCTTTTGTGCGTGATCAACCGCCGCGAGACGCTGCGCCTGAGGACCCTGGTCAGTGGAATCGACCCCTGCGCCTTCATGATCGCCACCGACGTGCGCGAAGCGCTGGGGGAAGGGTTTCAGGCACACTAGAAGAAGGTGTTGAAAATCCCCGGGGGCTTTTCAACGCAAAGGGAAGAGGACTTCGTGAGCCTGAAATTCTTTGGAATTTCCGGGCGGCTCACTGACCTAGGAATTGTTTCGTTCACAAGTGTCTGCACTGATGAATGAAACACGTTCCCGGCGCACGGGTCGCCGGGAACGATTTGATAGGACGCGTGGGTTTGGCAACCGTCAAAACACAAACCGTCACCGGATACAAAAGCCGAAGGGGGATACGAAAATGCCCATCGCAGTCATCACCGGGGCTTCCTCGGGGTTGGGCAAGGCCTATGCGCTGGCCGCGGCCAAGATCTTTCCGGAGATTCAGGAATACTGGCTGATCGCGCGCAGGGCAGACCGGCTGGAGGCGCTGAAGGCGCTTTTACCAGGCAAGACCGTGCGCTGCATCCCGCTGGATCTGGCCGACCCCGCCAGCTTTGACGAATACCAGAGGCTGCTGGCGGCCGAGAAGGCGCAGATCGCGCTTCTCATCAACAACGCCGGCATCGGCTGGATGGGTGACTTCGCCGACGGCTCCTGGCGCACCCAGACGGCTATGGTGGATGTCAACGTGCGCGCCATGACCGCAGTGGCCAACATCTCGCTCAAGTGCATGGGCCGGGGGAGTGTGATGGTCAACGTCTCCTCCATCGCCGCCTTCGCGCCGACGCCTCGCATGGCGGTCTATTGCTCGACCAAGGCCTACGTATCCAGCCTCTCCAAGGCAATCCGGTTCGAAATGAAGAAAAAGGGCGTTAAGGTGCTGGCCGCCTGTCCCTGCCCGATGGACACCGAGTTCCTTACGATCGCGGGCATCAAGAGCAAGACCTTCGACATGCTGCCCCGTGTGAAGCCCGACTTCATGGCTGAAAAGTCGCTGATCGCCGCGAAGAAAGGGCGGGCGGTGTACACCGCGCTGCCCTTGATGAAGGTCTACCGCGTGCTGGCGAAGATTCTGCCCAGCAATCTCATGATGTACATCAGCAAGACATAGCGCGTTGCCGGATTAAGAGATTTCTTTATATAGCGGCGGCGCGATTTCCCTGTAAAACCAAATGGGCGCTGCTTCAGGCAGCCGCCCTTTTTTATGGTGCGAGGTTGCAGCAGCGACAGCCGTAAGTTCCCGCAACGCAACTTGAACCGGAGCATGTAGTACGCACCGAATTCCCATGGGATTGAAAAAAATCGGTACTTATTGCGACGTTTGTATTGCCAAAATTCGCCAATTATGTTATGGTAATAAAGGGGGTAACAAAATACTGGGAGGACGATGTTGTGAAGAAACTGGTTTCCATGCTGCTTGCGGTACTGATGGTGCTGGCGCCCGTGTTCGCGATGGCCGAGGCCGCATCCGAGGTTACGTATGCCACCTATCAAAACGAGACCAACGGGTATGCCATCGACTACCCCGAGACTTGGTCGCTCCTGTCCAAGGAGAACGTTCAATCCATGATCGATTCCGTCGCCAGCGGCGAAACGAAGATCGAGGGCATGGATCCTTCCGTGCTGGAGACATATAAATCGCAGATCGAAGCGATGGACATGGTCATGTTCATGTCCGCGGACGGCGCGGTCAACGCCAACCTGACCTATCAGGCTGTGCCGATGCTGTATACCAGCGATGCCCTCATCAGCCAGATGTACCCGGTGGCCGTCCAGCAGTTCCAGAGTATGTTCAAAGACTATACAGAGCTTGCCGCACCGCAGGTGGAGACCGTCGGCGACAAGGAATTTGTCGAGACCGCTGGCCAGTATACGTTGTCGGGCATGAGCTTCATCATGTTGCAGGCGCATCACTGCACCGACAAGTTCCTCTACACCGTCACTTTCACCATCAACACCTCGCTGAATCCGGATATGGCGGCGATTGATACCGTTTCCAGCACCATGCTGGAGTCGCTTGTCCCCGCCTGATCCAGAAGCAAGCTTGAATAGCCGGGTTGTCAACCGAGCGCCGCTTCCCGAGGGAAGCGGCGCTCGTACATGAAGAAAAGATGGGATGGGTCGCGATGCTGGCCGCGGTTTGCCTAGACCAGAAAAGATCCGCCGGACGGGGCGTCCACGGACGGAAGCTGGCCGCTGTTGATGTAGAAGGCCAGGATGTCGACGATCTTCTTGTTCAAGCCGCCGCCGGCTACGATCACGTCCGCAAATTCGATGTAGGTGCGGATGTAGCGCTCGTACATGGGCTTGACGGTTGAAAGGTACTGCCGCGCGATGCCGCTGATGTCCCGGCCGCGCTCCAGAATGTCCCGCTGCACGCGGCGCAGAAGGCATATGTCCGGGTCCACGTGCACGAACAGCTTGAAATCCATCATATCCCGGGTGCGCGGATCGTAGAAGGCGTGGATGCCCTCGATGATCGTTACGTCGCAGGGTTGGATCAGATCCTCCGAGTCCGAGCGGCGATGCATGGTGTAGTCGTAGCCCTTGCGGGTGATCGGTTTTCCCGACTTGAGGGCGCGCAGGTCCTCCCGCAGCGCGTCGTGCTCGAAGGCGTCCGGCTCGTCATAATTGATCTTGGCCCGCTCCTCCAGCGGAAGGTAGCTGTGGTCCCGGTAATAGCAGTCCTGCTTGATCAGCGTGGATTTTCCCTCAATGGACGCCGCCAGCGCCTTGGCCAGCGTGGTTTTCCCGCTGCCGCTGGCGCCGCATATGCCGATGGTCAACATTCTTACACCCTCCAGACTGTTTCTCTTCGGGGTTTATTCGGAACCGACGGCCTGCGCGTCGGCTCTGGTTTCCGCGGTAAGTAGCGTACACTGGTGGCGGAAACAATACCTTTGGTCAACGAGCCGCCCGGAAAGAACGCAGAATTTCAGGCTCGCGCAGTTTTTTAAGCGTTGAAAAGTCCTCGGGGGGTTCAACGCAAGAAACACCCCCGCGCAACAGTATACGCGAGGGTGTCTACATTTGCAAGACCGGCTTTTAATCATTCGTTGATGGGGTGCTGCTTTTCAAACGCCACCGCTGCGTCATAGATCAGCTTGTGGCCCTGGTCGTTGGGGTGGATGCCGTCCACGCATAATACATCCTCGCCGCGTACCGCGGAGAGAAACGCTTCCCGGAGGGGCAGCCAGCGACAGTTGACCTCCGACGCCACCTTCAGAACCATTGAGGAGTAGTACTCCTGCCAGCGGTAGATGCGCTCCGGCACGCCCAGAAAGGACAGGATGCGGTTTTCGTCCAGCCCGTCCTTGACGATCCATTTCAGGTAGCGCCTGGGGTCCAGCGGCGGCAGAGTGCACAACAGCGGCGTTCCGCCCATTTCGCGCACATGGTTGGCCATTTCCTTCAGGGAGGTGGTGAACTGCTCCACCGGCGTGTGGGGGATGTGGGGCGCGTCGGGCGCGTTGGCCACCGCCGCCCAGTTGAAGTCGCAATCATTACCGCCGTACTCGATGACCACAAGTTTGTCCCGGAAGGCATCCGGGTCCATGGACTTCATGGCCGCGAGCGCCTCCGGCGCGGTGCGGCCCATCCGGGACAGGTTCTCGAACGGCACCCGGAAGGTGTTTGAAAGCATCGTGATGGCGCTGTCCTTCAAAAGCGTATAGCGGCTGCGGGCGGGATCGTACACCACACCCTTGAGCACTGAGTCGCCCCATACCTGAATGCCCGCATACTGCATAAAATCGCCCCTCGCATCTGGTTTTCAAAACCATTATAGACCGCCATAGAGAACGTGTCAAGCCTGAACTCGCAAGATATCTTGACGTTTTTATAATCCAATGCTATGATGCTCCCGGGGAAAGGGGCGCATCAGATGCAGAACCGTTCATTGGACGAACTGATTGAGTTTCTACGCGGCTTCCAGGGCGCGAGGTGGGAGGAAATGCCCGACCTGGAGCTGTATATGGACCAAGTGATCACCTACCTGAAGCGGCAACTTTCGCCCTTTCAGGATTTGCCCGCGGAGAACCTGATCACACCGTCGATCATCAACAATTATGTGAAGGCCGGGTTTGTTCCAAGGCCGGAGCGGAAAAAATACGCGCGGACGCACCTGGCTTCGCTCACGATGGCCTGCACGCTCAAGCGGGTGCTGCCCATCGAATCGGTGAAGCGGCTGATCGAGCGGGACGGCGCGAGCTTGGACGCGGGGCGCTACAACCAGTTTCAAGAGGCGCAGCGGGAGGCGTTTCTGGAGGAAGCGCAACTGCTTGAACATTTGAAGGCGGACTGGCCCTCCGACAGCCAGTCGCTGTACCGGTTGGCCACCCACTTCGCGCTGCGCGCCGGGGCGGACCGGCTGATCGCCGACCGGATCATGGCCATCATCGACGAAAAGGCCAAAGGAAATGACGAAAAGGCCAGGGGAACTGGTGAAAAGCCCAAGGGAACCACCACGCCCGTTGACGCTCAGGCGTCAAAATGATACAATGATTATCTGGACTTGAAAACTTTGGGAGGACTTTCGCCATGGAAACCGGGTCGAACGTCAAGCGCAAAATGATCTTCAGCGGCATACAGCCCACCGGCAACCTGACGCTGGGCAACTACATCGGCGCGCTGCGCAACTTCAAACTCCTGGAGGACGAGTACGACTGCCTGTACTCCATCGTCGACATGCACGCCATTACGGTCCGGCAGGATGCGGCGGAACTGCGGAAGGCCTGCCTGAAGGTGATGAGCCTGTTTCTGGCGGTGGGGCTGGACCCTAAAAAGAGCTTGATCTACTTCCAGTCCCATGTACCGGCCCACGCGGAGCTGGCCTGGGTGCTGAACTGCTTCACCTACATGGGCGAACTGTCCCGCATGACCCAGTTCAAGGAAAAATCCCAAAAGCATGCCGACAACATCAACGCCGGTCTCTTCACCTATCCTACGCTGATGGCGGCGGATATCCTGCTCTATCAGTCGGACCTGGTGCCGATCGGGGCCGATCAAAAGCAGCATCTGGAGCTGACGCGGGACCTGGCCGAGCGCTTCAACAGCGTGTACGGGCAGGTGTTCACCGTGCCGGAAGCCTACATCCCCAAGGTGGGCGGCCGCGTGATGAGCCTGCAGGAGCCCACCCGCAAGATGAGTAAGTCCGACCCGGAGGACACCTACATCGCGATGCTCGACGCGCCGGAGGTCATCCGCAAAAAGCTCCGCCGCGCGGTCACCGACTGCGACGGCTCGGTGCGCTTCGACCCTGAGAACAAGCCGGGCGTATCAAACCTGATGAGTATCCTGTCGACGCTGACGGGTCAGCCCTTCAACGCAATCGAGCAGGAATTTGACGGCAAGGGCTACGGGGCGTTCAAGGATGCGGTGGCCGACGCCGTGGTGGAGACGCTTGCCCCGATCCAGGCTCGATACAACCAGATCATCTCCGACAAGGCGTACCTGCAGGAGGTCATGACGGGGAGCGCCGAGCGCGCGTCCCGCCTCGCCGCCCGCACGATGACCAAGGTGCGCAAGAAGGTGGGCCTGGCGGCCCTGACGCTGTGATACGGCGGCTGCCGCTGCACGGTACCGACAACACCCGCGATTTGGGCGGGTACCCGGTGCCGGGCGGGTACACCGTATGGGGGCGCACGTTCCGCAGCGACGCGCCGGTCAACCTGACCTCGGAGGATGTGGAACTGCTGCGCGAGCTCGGTATTACCACCCACATCGACCTGCGCACCCGGGAGGAAGTGGAGCGGCGGCCCAGCGCGGTCAGCAATCTACCGGGCTTTCGCTACCACCACGTGGACCTGTGCGCCTGCATGCAGATGATGCCCGACAGCGAGGAGGGCGTGGCGATCTCCTACTTTGAGATGACGCAGCAGGCGGAGCCGATGGCGCGCATCTTCCGCATCATCGCAGGGGCGGAGGGCGGCCTTTTGTTCCACTGCGCGGCGGGGAAGGACCGCACCGGCGTGGTGGCCGCCATCCTGCTGATGCTGGCGGGAGCGGAACGGCAGGAACTCTGGGCCGACTACATCCTGACCGCCGCCTACATGCGCGAACCCGTCCTCAAGTTCCTCAAGGAGGACCCCGACATCCCGGCTTACATCGTCACTCCACGAATCGAATATATAGAGGCGTTCCTGAACCGGTTCCAGGCCGCCTACGTCAGTGCCGAGGCGTATCTCCGATCCATCGGAATCTCGGCGGAAGAGATCAAATCCATAACACAACGTCTGACATTTTTAACATCTTCGTTTCCAATTTGACGGCGTTTATGCTTGTCAAAGGATTGGGATTGGGGTAAAATACGGTGGAAACAATAAAGGAGGACAAGGATTTATGATTAAAGTTGGCATCAACGGTTTTGGCCGCATTGGCCGCCTGGTTTTCCGCGCCGGCCTCGAGCACGAGGGCGTTGAGTTTGTCGGCATCAACGATCTGATCACCCCGGATTACATGGCCTACATGCTCAAGTATGACACGGTGCATGGCCGCTTCACCGGCACCGTCGACTACACCGAGAACTCCATCATCGTCAACGGCAAGGAAATCCCGGTGTTCTCCATCAAGAACCCCGCCGAGTTGCCCTGGGGCAAGGTTGGCGCGGAGTACGTGGTCGAGTCCACGGGCCTGTTTCTCTCCAAGGACAAGGCGCAGGGCCACATCGACGCGGGCGCCAAGCACGTGATCATGTCCGCCCCCTCCAAGGATGACACCCCGATGTTCGTCATGGGTGTCAACAACAAGAAGTATACCTCCGACATGACCTTCGTCTCCAACGCGTCCTGCACCACCAACTGCCTGGCGCCCATCGCGAAGGTTCTGAATGATAAGTGGGGCATCACCGATGGCCTTATGACCACCGTGCACGCCACCACCGCCACCCAGAAGACCGTTGACGGCCCGTCCCAGAAGGACTGGCGCGGCGGCCGTGGCGCGGCGTTCAACATCATCCCCAGCTCCACTGGCGCCGCCAAGGCCGTGGGCAAGGTCATCCCCGAGCTGAACGGCAAGCTGACCGGCATGGCGTTCCGCGTGCCCACCGCTGACGTGTCTGTCGTTGACCTGACCGTCAACCTGGCCAAGCCCGCCAAGTATGCCGATATCTGCGCCGCCATGAAGGAAGCCTCCGAAGGCGAGCTCAAGGGCATCCTGGGCTACACCGAGGACGAAGTCGTTTCCTCTGACTTCATCCACGACGCCCGCACCTCCATCTTCGACGCCAAGGCCGGCATCGCGCTTACCGACACCTTCATCAAGGTGGTCTCCTGGTACGACAACGAGTGGGGCTACTCCAACAAGGTTGTCGAGCTGATCAAGTACATGTCCAGCGTGGATCATCCCGAGAGCTGCGGCTGCGGCTGTGGCTGCTGCTAAGCGCGCGGGCTTTACCAAAACGCAAAGACCGGGCTCCCGCAAGGGGGCCCGGGTTTTTGTTCTTAAGGCCGAAAATCCCAAGGATTTTCGGCCTTAAGAGAAGAAGCCTCGCGGGTCTGAAACTCTTATTGATTCCCAGGGCACGCCATACCCGGATTTCAGGAGAATGTAAAATCCTGTCGATTCTTGTAATTTCGCTAACATTCCGCGCGTCCTCCGCGAAATAGAGGACGGATGGGCGAAAAAACCGGGCGTCCTTTCGGAAGCCCGGACAGAATAAAGCGCATGGCGGCCTAGATCGAATAGTCGATGGCCGGGATCTCGGCCTCGGCGATGTCGGCCAATGTGAAGGAATCCAGGTACTGGTTGACCACTTCGTACAGGCCCTCCCAAAGGCGGATGGTTGGGCAGATTTCACGCCGGGAACAGCGGTTGGGCTCCTGCTCCAGGCAGGCCACCGGGGCGAGAGACCCCTCCAGCGCCCGGATGATCTCCCCTGCGGTATACTGCGCAGCGGGCCGGGTCAGCTGGTAGCCGCCCGCCGCGCCGCGGCTGGACCGAAGCAGCCCCGCCCGGCTCAGGCCGGAGACGATCTGCTCCAGGTATTTGACCGAAATGCCCTGCCGCTGCGATATGTCCTTGAGCGCGATCCAATCGCCGTTGTCGTGCTGCGCCAGATCGACCATCAGCCTGAGCGCATAACGGCCCTTCGCGGAAATTTTCATGAATGACACCCCTCCGATATGAATACGGGTATTATACCACGTTTCTCCGGCGATGAAAAGATGCAACGCGAGTTTTGCTCCGCGCGAGGGGCGCAAAAAGGTACTGTGCGCGCAAGCGACGCGGCGTTAACGAAATCAGGCGCTCCTTTTTCTAGAAATCAATGCTTGCGGATGGCGCGGCAAATGGGGTATAATATTTGGTATGGAAGCCATATATGGGGTTTCGGCGGCGATTCTTGGGGCAGCGCTGGGCTGGGTTCAGTTCAAATTGCTGCAATTGACCATTGTAAAAGGTAAAGTCTGGCTGATTGCGGTCAAGCTGCCTTTGTGGGCGATTTGCATGATCGCGGCTGTCGCTGTGTCCATGACGGCCTTGGCTGGTTTTGTGGCGGGCGCGACCCTCTCTTTCATTGGATTTGGGTATGCACAATGGCGCATGCAGCGCAAAGGAGATTGAGCCCTTCGTATGGAAGTGAAAGTAAACATCTACCCCGTACCCTACAAAGTGTTCGGAATTGAAGTCGGGCAGAGCGTCGTCATTGCTTGGGGCGCGCTGGCGGTGGTGGTTGCGCTGTTGATTCTGGCCAACCTGTACATTCGCAGGCGCTTTTCGGAAAAACCCAAGGGCCTGCAAACGGCGCTGGAGATGATCATCGGCGGCCTTGAAAATTGGGCGAAGGGTTACGTGGGCGAATCGGCCTCGTTCATCGCGCCTGTGACGCTGACGCTGATGGTCTACGTGTTCTCGACGTCGATGATTGAGCTGTTCGGTCTGCCCGCCGCCACTGGAGACATCAATTGCGCGCTCGCGCTGGGCCTGACCTGCTTCATCGCGGTCAACGTAACCGGCCTTCGCTACCGGGGCGTCAAGGGCCGTCTGGCCGCCATGTGCCATCCCACCGCCATCGTGTTTCCCATCCGCTTGCTCACGGACCTGATCACCCCCTTCTCGATGGCGATCCGGCTTTTCGCCAACATCCTGGTGGGCGCGGTCATCATGGAAATGATCTATCATATCCTGCCCGTGGTACTGCCCGCAGCCTTCTCTTCTTTCTTCACGGTGTTTGAAATCGGCATCCAGGTGTTCGTCATCGGTCTGCTCTCGCTGATCTACACCAGCGAAGCGGTGGAATAGTTTCCGGGAACCTTGTATACAAAAAGGGAGGACCCATCATGTCACCACTTGGTCTGATCGCTGTCGGCGCGGGCATCGCGGCGCTGTGCGGCGGAGGCGCCGCCATCGGCATGGGTATTGCGACCGGCAGAGCGTCCGAGGCGATCGCCCGTCAGCCGGAAGCTTTCGGCAAGATCAACTCTTCGCTGCTCTTCGGCCTGATCCTGATGGAAACCTGCGCGATCTATGCGCTTCTGGTCGCGATTTTGTTGATCTTCGTTCTGGGCGCCAAGGTGTAAGCGGCCGTCAGGCACCAGAAACGGAGGGATGCAGGTTTGGAAGGAATCTTCAATCCAACGACCATCTTGCTGCATATGCTCAACACGGCCATGCTGTTGGCCGCGTTGTATTACCTTCTGTACAAGCCGGTCAGGAAATTCCTGAGGGCGCGGGAGGACAAGGTGGCTGGGCAGCTGGACAACGCAGCCGAGAATCAAAAGCAGGCGGCGGAGCTGCTCGATGAGCGGCAAAAACAGCTGAATGGCGCGGCCAGCGAGGTCGCAAGCCTGATCAAGACCGGCGAAGCCCAGGGCAAAGCCCGCGCGGACGCCGTGGTTGCGG
Organism: Bacillota bacterium; assembly: GCA_023392395.1. GTDB lineage: Bacteria > Bacillota > Clostridia > Christensenellales > Aristaeellaceae > JAEZHK01. Next base: position 2,472 of record JAEVZE010000309.1, on the reverse strand, counting down.
CCGCACAGTCCGACGCCCGGCAGATCGCGGATAAGGCGAAGACGCAGGTTCGGATCATGGAGCAGAACGCGCAGCAGGAGCTCTATGAGGACGCCGCTAAATTGTCCGTGCAGATCGCTTCGATGGTGCTCGAACGCGAGGTCACCATTGAGGATCACAAGCGCCTGCTTCAGGAGTTCCTCGAAAAGGCGGGCAAAAGCGAATGATTGACGGGGTTGTGAAAACCGCTTTTCCGCTGACGTCCGAGGAGAAGGCCGCGTTGGAAGCGCGTATGGCCGATCTTTTGGGTGCGCCCGTGGGTCTGACGGAGCGGCCGGACAAGGCGCTGCTCGCCGGCGTGACCGTTGAGATCGCCGGCCGCGTGCTGGACAATTCGCTCAAAGGGCGGCTTGCGCTGGTACAGCGCGAGCTGATGAAACGGGGGTCGGTCCACGATGCTTGAGTGGAAGACCATAGGACGGGTTCTTGAATCCCGCCTGAAGCAAGTAAAAAAAGAAGTTGACCTGACGAAGGTCAACGTTCAGAGCGCGGGCGTCACGCTGACTTCTGGCGACGGCGTCGCCATGGTGAGCGGCTTGCTCGACTGCGTACTGGGCGAGCTCGTCGAGTTTGACGGCGGCGGCAACGGCATCGTGATGAACCTGGACCGGGATTCGGTTGGCGTCGTGCTGCTGAACGGCGAATCGTCCGTGCCTGAGAGCGCCCAAGCCTGCGGCACCGGCCGCGTGCTTTCCGTGCCTTGCGGCGACGCCATCCTGGGCCGCGTGGTCAGCCCGCTGGGCGATCCATTGGATGGCGAGGGCCCGATCTCTTTTGATGAGATGCGGCCCATTGAGGCTCCCGCGCCCGCGATCCTGGCCAGAAAACCGGTGGATCGACCCCTTGAGACGGGCCTGATGTCCATCGACGCCATTGTACCCATCGGCCGCGGACAGCGTGAGTTGATCATCGGCGACCGCCAGACCGGAAAGACCGCCATCGCGCTGGACGCCATCATCAACCAAAAAGGTAAGGGCGTCTACTGCTTCTACGTCGCGGTCGGCCAGAAGACTTCGTCTGTGGCCCGGCTCGTGGAACAACTGCGCGCCGCCGAGGCGCTGGACTACACCACCATCATCTGCTCCACCGCCAGCGACGCGCCCACCATGCAGTATATCGCGCCCTACGCGGGCTGCGCGATGGCCGAACACTTTATGTACAATGGCAAGGATACGCTGATCATCTACGACGACCTGTCCAAGCACGCGGTCGCCTACCGGGCGATGTCGCTGCTGCTGCGCAGGCCGCCGGGACGCGAGGCGTACCCTGGCGACGTGTTCTACCTACATTCCCGGCTTCTGGAGCGGGCGGCCAGCCTTTCGGACGAGATGGGTGGCGGTTCCATGACCGCGCTGCCCATCGTCGAGACCCAGGCGGGGGACATCTCGGCTTATATCCCGACCAACGTCATCTCCATCACGGACGGCCAGATCTTCCTGGACACCGATCTGTTCCGCTCCAACATCCGCCCGGCGGTTTCCGGCGGCCTCTCGGTCAGCCGCGTCGGCGGCGCGGCGCAGCGCAAGGCGATGCGCTCTGTCGCGGGCAGGCTCCGCCTGGAGCTGGCCCAATACCGCGAGCTGCAGGTGTTCGCACAGTTCTCCTCCGATATGGACGCGGCCACCCGGGATACGCTGCGCTACGGCGCGATCCTGACGGAGCTTTTACGCCAGAAGGATGGCGACCCGATGCCCGCCACCGCGCAGATCGAATTGCTCTACGCCGCCACGAAAGGCCTGCTGCCCCACGATACGTCGCCGGAGCGCGTGCACAGATTCAAACTCGAGTTCCCAGCTTATATGGATGCGCGGGACCCGGAGGGCGTCAAGGAGCTGAATGAAAAGAGCGTTATCAGCGACGCGTTCGCCAAATCCATGACCCGCGCGGTCAAGGAATGGCTGGCCCAGTCGGGGGCGATCCAATGAACAGCGTCTCCGAGATCCGCCACCACATCAAGGTGATCGACGATACCTCCAAGATCACCAGAGCCATGTACCTGATCGCTTCAGCCAAGATGAAGCGCGCCATGTCCATGCACGATCAGAACCTGACGTTTTTCAACCAGGTTCGCGCGGGCATCCGCTTCATCCTGGATACGGCGGGCGGCCCGATCAACAACCGCTTCTTTCGGGAACGGGGCAAACGGGCGGCATACCTGGTGATCGCGGCGGACAAGGGGCTATGCGGCGGATACAACCAGCAGGTGCTGAAGCTGGCCTACGATGTGATGCAGGACAGCAGCCACACCACCGTGAAGCTGTACACCGTCGGACACATCGGCACCGACTTCTTCCTTCGGCGGGGCATGACGCCCGACGCGCACTACCAACACGTCATCCAGAACCCGACGCTGCGCAACGCGCGCAGGCTCACCACCAAGCTGATTGAAATGTACCTGTCCGAGGCAGTGGACGAAGTTTACGTGATCTACAC
>JAEVZE010000307.1 GCA_023392395.1 Bacillota bacterium | reverse complement strand
AAGATCCGCGAACGCGCCGCCGCCTCCCTGGTAGGAATTGACGTTCTGGCCCAGCAGTGTGATCTCCTGAACGCCGTCGTCCAGAAGGCGCTTTGCCTCGTCCAGCACATCCTGCATCGCGCGCGAACGCTCGCGCCCCCGCACATAGGGCACGATGCAGTATGAACAGAAGTTGTTGCAACCATACATCACGTTGATGAAGGCGGAAGACTTGCTGGCTCGCCGCGCCGGAAGGCCTTCGGCGATGACGCCTTCGCCGTCAAACACCTCAACCACCGGCTGCTTTTCGTTCAGTGCGCGAAACAGAAGCTCCGGCAGCCTGTGCAGGTTGTGGGTGCCAAAGATCAGATCGATGAACGGATAGTGGGCCTGAAGCCTTTGGGCGACGCCCGCTTCCTGCATCATGCAGCCGCCCACGCAGATCAAAAGCTCCGGCTTCTGCTTTTTCAGCTCCTTGAGCCAGATCACGTTGCCAAGCGCGCGGTTTTCGGCGTTTTCCCGCACGCAGCAGGTATTGTACAGCACCAGATCCGCGTCTTCCTTGGTTTCGGCTGCATGCATGCCCATCTCTTCCAGCATGCCCGCGATGGTCTCCGAATCCCGGACGTTCATCTGGCCGCCCAGGGTCACGATGTGGTACTTCGTCTGCGGCGCGTCCAGCTGGCGGACCAGGCGCATGTAGCCGCGCTGGGCTTCCAGTTCCGGGGGGGTAACGATTCTTTCCTTGTCCTTCATGGGCCTCCCCTAGTTTTTCGGTATCTGCCGCGCCTTGGGCGGAAGTTCCCCCTCAGCGACCGGCGAAATGATGTAGTCGCCGCCCTTTCGCAACTCGCTGGCCAGCACGTAAGCCTTCGCCTGCAAGCGGCACCCCATAAGCAGCATCTGCCCGGCGACCGGCGGCGTGGTCTCCACCAGAAACGCGCTCGACTGGCCCGCGGCGGAGCGGGAGCGCAGCTCGTTCAGCGCGGCCCTTGCGATGCTCTCGTCGGAGAGCACCCGGCCGCTGCCCTGGCAGCAGGCGCAGGGCTGCATGAGGAGCGTGTGGATCGGCTGATGCACCTTCTTGCGAGTCATCTCCACCAGGCCTAGCTCGGTGATCCCCACCAAGTTGGTCTTGGTGCGGTCCTTTTTCAACTCTTTGCGCAGCAGCGTGAGCAGCTGTTCCCGCTGCTCCGGGCGGTCCATGTCGATGAAATCGATCACGATGATGCCGCCGATGTCCCGAAGCCTCAACTGGCGCGCGAGCTCCACCACCGCCTCGCAGTTGGTCTGGAAGACGGTGTCTGACAGCGAATGCTTGCCGACGAACTTGCCGGTATTGACGTCGACGACGGTCAGTGCCTCGGCGTAATCAAATACCAGATAGCCGCCGCTTTTCAGCCATACGCGCCGCAGCAGCGCCTTTTCGGCTTGGGCGTCAATGCGGTAAGGCTCGAAGACGGGCGTCTCCCCCGCATGGTGGATGACCTTCTGCGCCAACTCCGGCGAGAGCATCTCCGCGGTGGAGCGGGCCAGCGCGTACTGCTGGGCGTCGTCGATGGTCAGGGACTTCACGCCGCCCACCAGCATGTCGCGCACCGCGCGGTAGACCAGCGACACGTCCCGGTGCAACAGCGCCGGCGCGCTGGTCGCCGCCGCCCGCTGGGAGATGGAGTCCCACAGCTTTTTGAGGTAGAGGATGTCCCGTTCAAGGTCGGCCTCGCAGGCACCCTCGGCGGCGGTGCGGATGATCAGCCCCATGCCCTGGGGCTTTAAAGCTTCCGCCATCGCGCGCAGGCGCATGCGTTCGTCCTCCGCTTCGATGCGGCGGGACACGCCAACATACCCGACCGTCGGCAACAGTACCGCCAGGCGCCCGGGCAGCGTAATATGGCTGGTCAGTCTGGGTCCCTTGCTTCCGCCGGGCTCCTTGATCACCTGCACCAGGATCTCCTGCCCCACCTTGAGCAGTTTCTTGATCGACAGGCTCTTCAGTTCCTGCTCCAGCGCCTGAGGGTCCAGGCCAAAATCGGTCTTGTCCACCAGAATGTCCCCGGCGTAGAGAAAGCCGTTCTTCTCCATGCCGATGTCCACAAAGGCAGCCTCCATGCCGGGCAGGACGTTTGCGGCCCGGCCCTTGTAGATGTTGCCCACCAGCTTCTCATGGCCCTTGCGCTCAATGTAGAATTCGGCTAGTTCGCCATCCTCGACGACGGCCAGTCGTGTCTGATCTCCCGTGCATTCCACCAGCAATTCCCGTTCCATCCGCACTTCCCATTTCTGAAATATTATAAATCCATCAGATCGGCCGCGCCGCTTTGGGGTTCACCCAAAAGTCGCAGCCGGTGTATTTGCATGGAGGGAACCTCAACACCCGCGCGCTGCGCGAGCGTGTTCACCAGAAGGTCCGGCTTCAGCGTCGCCTTTTCGGTCAGCATCAGCGTCGCGCGGAGCATAACCGGCGCCGTGTTCTGTTGATCGTCTTGAATGCAGACCGAAGCGATGTTGCTGACGCAACTTGACGATCCGGCCTGTTTCTCCTCTGCGAAAGGATCTTTTGTTTCAATGGACAATGCTCGCGTCATTTCGCGGATGTCCGCCGGTTTTTCTCCGGATTTGGTCTTCCTGAGCGCGATCACGCTGGTTTCGGCCATGTAGCAATCGATGGCCTCCGCCGTCGCCTGAGCGCCCGGGCCGTCAAGTGTGATCCGGTATTCCGCCATGCGAAGCGCCGCCATCATCGCCGGGTGGCTGTCTTCCACCAGCCGGACTCTTTGAAGCGGCAGATCAGGCGGCAGCGCCGCCGCCATCTGGGAAAACGCGAAGTCTTCAGACACTGGGGCGGAAAACTTGACGTCCAGGATCTCGCAATCGCTGGTCCAGCCCACCGCCAGCGCCGACGCGAACGCCATCACCGGGTGCGGGTTGAACCCCTGAGAATAGGCCACCGGCAGTTCCGTGCGCCGCAGCGCCATCTGCATGAATCGCTGTAAATCCAGATGCGAAACGAACTTCAGGCGGCTGAGCTTGGCAAACTGATACAGCGCCCTCATACGCAGACTCCTTCATAGCGGTTCATGCCGCAGCCTTCGCAGCCCAGTCGGCAATCCGGCGTAGTTTCGGCGCGCTGCGCCCTGTGCCATTCGTTCAAAAGAAACGCCTTGCTGGGGCCCGAGTCCAAGTGATCCCAGGGGAAAACCTCGTCCTCCGCCCGCTCGCGGCAGGCGTAAAAATCAGGATCAATCCCCGCCTCACGGAAGGCCTCAAGCCAGAGGTCGTAGCGGAAGTGATCGCTCCAGCCGTCAAACTTGCAGCCCAGCCTCCAGGCTTTTTCCAGCGCCGCGCCCAGGCGGCGATCGCCCCGGGCGAACACCGCTTCGATGTAGCTGAGGTCCGGCGCGTGGTACTTGAAGTCCACACCCTTGATGGCCAGAAGCGTTTTTTTCAACCGCTGCTGCCGCTCAATCACCGTCTGTTGATCGAGCTGCGGGCACCACTCAAACGGCGTGATGGGTTTGGGCACGAACACCGACGCGCTGACCGTAACGCGAAGCCCCGGCGCTCGCTTCTCCTTGGGCAGGGAGAAGTAGCACCGGGTGACCTTTCGGGCCAGATCTGCGATGCCGTCCACGTCTTCGTCCGTTTCGGTGGGCAGGCCGAGCATGAAATACAGCTTGACCGCCGACCAGCCGGCTTCAAACGCGTCCCGGACGGAGCGCATCAGGTCTTCCTCGGTCACGCCCTTGTTGATCACGTCGCGCAGGCGCTGGGTACCGGCCTCCGGCGCCAGCGTCAGTGCGGTCTTTCGAACCTTCTGGGTCTCCGAGAGCGCGTCCTTCAAGATCGAATCAATGCGCAGCGATGGCAGCGACACCTTGACCCTGCGCTTTTCAAACCGCCGGGTCATCTCCCGCGCCAGATCGGTGATGCGGGAATAGTCGCCGCTGGACAGGCTCATCAGCGAGATCTCGTCGTAGCCGGTGGAGCGCACCAGCTTCTCGGCCAGGTCCGTCAGCTTTTCCAGCGAACGCTCCCGGACGGGCCGGTAGATCATGCCCGCCTGGCAGAACCGGCAGCCGCGGGTGCAGCCGCGGAAGATCTCCAGCATGATGCGGTTGTGCACCACTTCGCCGTAGGGCACGATCAGCGTTTCGGGGTACACGGCGGCATCCAGATCCGTCACGACCGCCTTTTTCACGACTTCCGGCGCAAGACTGCCCGGCTTGGGCGATACGGACTTGATCCGTCCATCGTCGTGGTACGTTACATCGTAGAGCGACGGCACGTATACGCCCGGGATGCGGGTGACCATCTTCAGATATTCCTCTCTGGGAAGGCCCGAAGCGCGCCACTTTATGTAGCAGTCGATGGTGTCCCCCGTCGCCTGCTCGCCGTCGCCCAGCACGAAAAGATCCACAAAGTCGCTCAGCGGCTCCGGGTTGAACGCGCAGGGGCCGCCCGCGATCACGAAGGGACCGTCCGTCCGGTCGCGGCTTTTCAGCGGGACTCCCGCCAAATCCAGCGCGGCCAAGATGTTTGTATAGCTCATCTCGTACTGCAGCGTGATGCCCAGAAGGTCGAACTGGTTTACGGGCGTTCTGGATTCCAGCGAAAACAGCGGCACGCCCGCCGCCTTCATGGCGCCCAGCATGTCCGGCCAAGGCGAAAAGACCCGCTCGCACCATGCGTCGGGCCGGTGGTTGATGGCATCGTACAGAATCTTCATTCCCAGGTGCGACATGCCCACTTCGTAGACGTCCGGGAACAGGAACGCATAGCGCACCATGCCCGGCTCCACATCCTTGACGACGCTGCCGTACTCGCCGCCCAAATATCTGACGGGTTTTTCCACATCCGGCAAAAGCCGGTCGATTGCTTCGCTAAGGCCCAAAGAAATTTCCTCCCCGCCGTTAAGGCGCATACGCTGAGATTTTACCACAGAACGGGCGTTTGTTCAACGCCCGCGTTGTTAAAGAAAAGGGCAATCGCTTCCACCGCAGGCGGAAGCGATTGCGTGGGAACGATGCCGGATTGCTAAAATCCTCACGGGATTTCCG
>JAEVZE010000284.1 GCA_023392395.1 Bacillota bacterium | reverse complement strand
TTTCGAATCGCTGCGCAGGATGGCGCTGGAGGTGGGGCTTTCAAGCCCCATCATCTCCTCCAACGGAGCCAGGGTGGATCTGACACCCAACGGCCCGATGCTTTCGGACTATCCGTTTGACCCGGCGCTGGCCCGAACGGTGTACGACCTCCTGCTGGACAGCGGCATCTACTTCATCGTCTACAACCCCGGGCGGCTGTTCAAGTGCAACGCGGCCGCGGGCGAGTGGAACCGCGGCACCAACGCCCTCAAGTGGGACGAGAAAAAGGAGCCCGCGCTGATCGACGTGGTGGATGACCCGGCGCTGACCGTTTCGCAAGGGCTCGCCCACGTGCATAAGTTTGTCGCCTTTACGCCCGATACCGCGCGGCTGGACGCGATCAAGGAGAAACTCCGCCTGACGCCCTCCAGCCTCTCTTCGTCCTGGTTTGACAACGTAGAGATTCTACGGCCCGGCGCGGGCAAAGGCCTGGCGCTGCGCGACCTGACGAAGGCGCTGGGGCTGAAAAAGGCGGAGGTCATGGCCTTCGGGGACAACCTGAACGACATTGACATGTTCCAAAGCGCAGGGGTGCCGGTGGCGATGGAAAACGCGATCGAGCCGCTCAAGGCGCTCGCTAGGCACATCGCGCCCCACCACGACCAGTCGGGCGTCGGTCAGGCGCTTCGTACGCTGATTCTGGGCGGTGACGGACCGTGATGCACGTTGTGCTGGTCAACCCGGAGATCCCGCAGAACACCGGCAACATCGCACGTACCTGCGCGGCGACGGGCGCGTCACTGCACCTGATCGAGCCGCTGGGCTTCAGCCTGGACGACAAGTACCTGAAGCGCGCGGGCCTCGACTACTGGCACATGATGCAACTCACCCGCTACCCCTCCTGGGCGGCGTTTACGGCGGCGCATCCCGGCGCGGTTCTGCACTTTGCCACCACCAAGGCGCCCCGGGACTACGCGGGCGTGGTCTACGGCCCGGATGACTTTCTGGTGTTCGGCCGGGAGACCCGGGGCCTGCCGGAGGAACTGCTGGCCGAGCATTATGACCAATGCGTGCGCATCCCGATGCGGGAGGGCGCGAGGAGCTTGAACCTGGCCAATTCGGTGGCGGTGGTCGTGTACGAGGCGCTGAGGCAGCAGGGCTTTCCAGGCCTCTTGGGGGAGGGCCATCTGACCCAGACTCCCGAAGGACCGGAGTGGCGGGATTATATTTAGGGAAATCTGCATCCAAACGCGCGCCGCGCGCGTCTAAATGGAACTAAGGATAAGCCTTCGCAAGGGGGAGAAACGCATGGCCAGATACATGACCAAGCGCGAAATCGGGCGCAAGCGCGCCTGGTGGCGCGCGGTGAACGGCCTGGCGGACTTTTTCGCATCCATCGGCAGCTTTGTCGTCATCGTACTGTGCATCACGCTGATCACCACGCTGTTTACCTGGCTGCGCGCAGACTTTTCGCAGACGATGGCCACGCTGGAAACGGTGGCCGTTAGCGCCATCGTGCAGCCCCAGTCCATGGGCGGGAAGTAGTTATGCCAATTCCAAATATTCTAGCGTCGTCGCAGCGGGGCGTTGTCGCTCTCCGCTCAACGTAGCGCTGCTACGCCTCGCTCCAGCTCCTAGCCCTGCATTGAAAAATCCTCGCTGCTTTGGACGCAATAGTATTCTTCATTGGCATTGATTCCCAGCGCGCCAGCCGGAGCTTATCGCCCGGCTATTATTTTTGGACTATCTGTGTTATAATATCCATTATTCTGGTCATGGAGGTGCGGCTGTGGAGGGCTGGATGGAGCTGTTCGAAGCGGTTCAGACCTGCCAGCGCTGCGGCCTGTGCCGGGGGCGTACCCACGCGGTGCCCGGCGAGGGCAATCCCAACGCGAAGCTGATGCTGATCGGCGAAGGCCCCGGCGCGCAGGAGGACCGGCTGGGCCGACCCTTCGTGGGTGCGTCGGGCGAGCTTCTGACCCGCTACCTGCATGAGATCGGCCTGGAGCGCACCGAAGTGTACATCGCCAACATCGTCAAGTGCCGCCCGCCGGGAAACCGCACGCCCGCCGAGGAGGAGGCGCAGGCCTGTCTGCCCTACCTGCGCGCGCAGTTCCGGCTGATCCGGCCGCGCATTCTGGTGCTCTTGGGCGCGACCGCGGCCAAGTACACGCTGGGCGGCGAGGTGCGCATCCGGCGCGATCACGGCACCTGGACCGAGCGCAAGGGCATCTGGATGATGCCCACGTATCACCCATCGGCGCTGCTCCGGGATCCGTCGCAGCGCATCGACGCGTGGCACGATTTTCAGTCGGTCCAGGCAAAGCTGCGTCAGTTGGAGGAAGCATGAAAAAGATCAATCAGGAGATGACCAAGTTCTTCCGGGAGTTGTACGCGGGCGAGGACAAGGTGCTGGTGTTTGGCGAGGGTGCGAAGAACGCTCGGATCATGCTGGTGGGCGAGGCCCCCGGCGCACAGGAGGCGCTCCTGGGCCGTCCGTTCGTCGGCAAGGCGGGCAAAAACCTGGATGAGTTCCTGGAGCTCTCCGGCTTTAAGCGGGAGGAGCTGTACATCACCAACGTGGTCAAGTTCCGGCCCACCAAAACTTCCGCCGCGGGCCGCACCATCAACCGCACGCCAACCCGCGAGGAAGTTCAGCTGTTCCTGCCCTGGCTTAAAAGGGAGATCGCCTATATCAAGCCCGAATGCGTGGTGACGCTGGGCAATACCGCGCTGTCGGCGCTTCACGGTAAGTCGGTCATCGGCGTGGTGCACGGGCAGTTTCTGGAGGCGGAGGGCCGCCTGCTCTACCCGATCTACCACCCGGCCTCGCTGATCTACAACCGTTCGCTGGTCGATACCTATCGTGAGGATCTGGAGAGGCTGGCCCAGTGGCGCGAGGGGAAGAAATGATCGAAGTCGTCCGGCGTCCGCCGCCACGGCACCCGCTGACCCAAAACGGCGAGTGCGCTTATCTGGTCGCCCTCAGGGAGGGGCGGCCTGTTTTTTCGACGCTGACCGGCGTGGACCGGCGCTTTGTGCATCTGACCGGCGTGAGGCAGGGCTGGTTTTCCCTTTTTACAGGGCAGGATGATCCGGAAGCCGCGCGGGCGGTGATCCGAGAGGCCGCGGGTTTCCAGCGAGGCCTGGGCATGGAGCGGCTTTCAGGGCCGAACGCGCCGGACGGGCGCTTTCAGCCGGGGATTCTGGCGAAGGGGGAGGGCGCGACGCCCCATCTAGACCGGCTGCTCGTGGAGAACGGCTTCCAGGTGCTCCGGGAATCCGTCGCGTTTTGCGTCCCGCCGGGCGCGCTGCCGGGGATGCGTAGGGCGGCGGAAAGAGCCCGGGAAGCCCACGGCGTCTCCGTGCGGCGAGAGGGCGTGACCAAGGCTTCCTGCCGAGCGGTTTACGATCTCTATGAGCCCAGGCAGGTGCCGTTCGAGGAATTCGCGTCCATCCTGTCCGGCATGCGCCCGTTGGAATTGTACATCGCCAGCGTCCGGAACGAGGACGCGGGCTTTCTTCTGGTCCGGCGGGAGGGAGAGGCTTCGCGGGTCGAGACGACGATGATCGCGCCTCGCTATCAGCGGGGTCCGGCGTTGTTGTGCCTGCTGAATGCGCTCACATCCCGCGTGGAGCCGAAGGTTCTGACCGGCGCGATCGATCGATCCAATGCGCCATCGCTCGCGGTGGTTCGCGCGCTCGGAGGCCAGATTTGCGAATTGTGGCGGGAATACATTCTTTATTTAATCTAGAATTTACATATTTCTGACCTTCCGGGGGTTCCCATGCGGCGCATTTTGTGTATGATAGTACTTGCGTTTGCTACGGCAAACCTCGGCTTTGTCAAGATGACGGCCTTCGCCTCATACATTGGCACAGTCAGCTTGATATGGGAGGATTTTCTATGGCTTTGGTGAAATGCCCGCGCTGCGAACTCAATTACATCCTCGACGGCGGGGACCTGTGCACGGTGTGTCGCAAGGAAGTGCATGGCGGCAGCGAGCAGGACGATATTGCCGAACTTTGCTCCGAATGCGGGGAAAACCCGGCGGTACCCGGCGGCGAACTTTGCCTGTCCTGTCTGAAGGAAATGGCGCGCAGGCTCTCGCCCTCCGCCACCGAGGACGACATGTTGATCCCCGATGAAGCGACGCTGGAAATCGACAGCGTCAGCACCATGGACGAAATCGTCATCGACATCGACGACGAGGAACTGCCCGCCGACGCCTTCGCAGGCGACGACGACGAGGACAAGGAAGAAGAGGAAGAGGCCGACGACGAGTTCGCTCCGGTCGATCCGCTGGACGACGAGGAGATCTCGCTGGACGCGCTGGCGGACGATGAGGACGATGACGATTTACGCGATCGCTGACCTGCATCTTTCAGATGGCGACAAGCCCATGGACGTATTTGGCCCGCATTGGTCGGGCCATTTTACGCGCATACGGGAGGATTGGCTGGAAAAGGTGGCGCCCGGGGACGTGGTGCTGCTGCCCGGCGATCTAAGCTGGGCGATGCAGCTGGAAGACGCGCTGCCCCACATCCGGGAAGTCGCCCGGCTGCCCGGGCGCAAGATCCTCTTGAAGGGTAACCACGACTACTGGTGGAGCGGCATCGGGCGCTTGCGCGCGTCCCTTCCGGAGGGCATGTACGCGGTGCAGAACGACTGCGTGAAGCTGGACGGCGTGCTGTTTGCGGGCTCCCGCGGGTGGCTGCTGCCCGGCGAGGGAACCACCGCCGAGGATGAGCGCATTTACAGCCGTGAACTGCAAAGGCTGGAGCTTTCGCTGACCTCGGCCAGGCGGCTATCGTCGACGGCGCCGCTGATCGGCATGGCCCACTACCCGCCGCTGAGCCCCGCCCGCCTGGACGCCGAACCCGCGAGCCTCTTCGCCGCGCATGGCGCATCCCATGTGGTCTACGGCCACCTGCACGGCCCCGCGCTGTCCTACGCGTTCCGGGGCACTTCGGGTGGCGTCGCCTACCACCAGGTTTCCTGTGACGGCCTAGGCTTTAAGCTGCACGCCGTCGCCGCAATGTAAACTGTTTGTTAAATATCTGAACATCCAACCGCCGCGCCTTCGGGTGCGGCGGTTTTTTGCGCGCATTGCACAACATGTTGTACGAAATCCGAAGGCTCAGTACAAAATACCCCTGGACGGCGGTGTGGGGGGATACGGGTGAAAATTGTGGCGAATAGTGGCACTGCGTGTCAAACTGTGGTATAATGTGGGCAAATTAAGCGGCGAGGGGGTGGCGTTCGAATGGGAAGCGCATTTGCGGGCAATGTATCGCATACGATTGACCCTAAGGGACGCGTCACCATACCCGCCGCCTACCGCGAAGCGCTGGGTGACGCTTTCACGATCGGCCTGAACAACCAGCTGAACGCGATCGCGCTGTACCCCACGTGGCGCTGGCAGGAGATCGAACGCGACCTCTCCCGCATCCCGCAGACGGACGTGAACGCCATGCGCTATGTGCGCCTGATCAACGGTAACTCGTTCCCGTCGTGCGAATTGGACGGCCAAGGCCGCGTGCTGCTGCCTGCGATGCTCCGGGCCAAGACCGGGATGGACAAGCAGATCCGCTTCGTGGGCATCGGCTCATGCTTGGAAATCTGGGACGAGGACAGGTACCTGGCCGAAACCCTGAGCGCGGAAGCCGACAGCGAGAAACTTCTGGAATATGTCAACCTCCAGTACTATCAGCCGAGGGCCTGACGGCAAGGCGCGGTTGTTCTAAATGGGAAGGGAAGGGAATAGAGTTGAATCGTATGCCAATAAGCGCCCCGAACACGGGATACGGCGTCGGCGCGGAGGATTGGTGGAGCGATTTTGACCGCAATGCTCCATCCCGGCGGCCCGAGCGCAAGGGCCCGGATCGCGTTTTCGACAATCCGGGTTACACTCGCACACGGGAGCGCGCGCCTCGCGCGGCCCGCAGGAGCCGTGTGGAGAAGTCTCAGCTCAACCGCTGGATGATGTACCTGACGGTGGCGGTGTTGGTGCTGGGGCTGGTGCTGCAGGTGGGCAGGTTAGCTGCGATCGCCTCTTCCGCCAAGCACATCTCCACGCTGAACGCCGAAATCAAGGACATCCAGGGCCAAAAGGAGACGCTGGAGGTCATGCTGTCCATGCAGCAGAACCTGACGCGCATCCGCAACGAGGCCATCAACAAGTGTGAAATGACCTACCCCACGGAGGACCAAATCCGCGTGGTCTCCCTGATGGGCTCCGGCTCCGAACCACTCACGCAGACCGCCTCGACCAGTACCGAGGCAAAGCGCGCGGATTGACCGGAGTTCTGGGAGGGTTGATCGCTTGGTCGTGACCGGGCCGGTCGTCCGCCGTCGAATCGCGCTTTCCCTGGTGCTCTTTCTGGCGCTATTCTTCGCGCTCGTCTGTCAGCTGTTCAAGCTGCAGATTCTCGAGGCCGAGGAGCTCCAGCAGCGCGCGCAAACGCAGTGGACCAGCCAAAGCGTGATCGCGCCGCGGCGGGGCTCTATTTTGGATCGGACCGGGCGGGTGCTGGCCATCAGCGCCACCGCTTATACCGCTTCGGTCAGCCCACGGCAGGTTTCAGACGTCAAAGTTTTTGCCCGCATCCTC
>JAEVZE010000277.1 GCA_023392395.1 Bacillota bacterium | reverse complement strand
CGAAGGGCAGATGTACTACTGCTTCGGCTGTCACAAGGGCGGCACCGTCATCAATTTCGTGATGGAACTGGAGCGGATGGAGTTTCCCGACGCCGTAAGGCTCTTGGCCGAGCGCGCCAGAATGCAGCTTCCAGACTCAGCCGATACACCTGCAGTAGACAGGACGCTAAAAGAGCGCGTCTACGCCGCCAACCTGGCCGCGGCGCGCTATTTTCACGACGCCTTATGGACGAGTGGCGGCGCGCAGATTTTGGGGTATCTGCACAAGCGCGGGCTGGACGACGGCGACATTCGCCGCTTCGGGCTGGGCGCCTCGACCGGGGAATGGGAAGATCTGACGAAAGAACTGACCAAACAGGGCTTTGAGGAGGACGTGCTGGTACAAGCCGGGCTGACCGTGCGCAAGGAGCAGAAGCGGTTCGACATGTTTCGAAATCGCGCGATCTTTCCGATCATCGACGCGCAGGGGCGGGTACTGGGCTTCGGCGGCCGCGCGATGGGCGACGCGCAGCCCAAGTACCTGAATACGCCGGACTCGCCCGTTTTCAACAAGCGGCAAAATCTGTACGCGGCCAACTTCGTGCGCAAAGAGCGCTCGCTGGACAAACTGATTCTGGTGGAGGGCTACATGGACGCTCTGGCGCTTCGGCGCGTGGGCGTTCAGGGCGTGGTGGCGACGCTGGGCACGGCGCTCACCGAGGAGCAGGCGCGCATGATGAAGCGCTACGCGCCGGAGGTGTGGGTGGCCTACGACGGCGACAGCCCCGGCCAGAAGGCGACGCTTCGCGCACTGGACATCCTGGAGGCGGCGGGCATTCCCTGCCGCGCGCTGGTGTTTCCGGACGAGATGGACCCGGACGATTTCATCAAAAAGGAAGGGCTCGAGGGCTTTCGGAACCTGAAGCCGGTGGGCCGGTACGATTACCGGATGGACACCTTCGCCCGCGACTTTGACTTGTCCACCCAGGACGGACGCACCGGGTACGCGATCAAGTGCTGCGAGCTGCTGCGCAAGGTTGAAAGCCCGGTCGAACTGGAAAACTACCTGACGCGGCTGTCCGTCGAAACCGGCTTTGACAGGGAGATCCTGCTGAGCCAGATCGGCGTCAGGACGCAGCCGGAGCGCAAAAAACCGGAGCGGCGGCTGGAGATCAAGGTCGAGGCGGAGACCGCTGTCCAGAAGTACGAGCGGACGCTGCTCATGCTGCTGGCCCGGAACCTGATCCCCAGGGAGACCGTCAAACGCGAAGACTTTGACACCGAACTGTACGCGCGCATGGCGCTCTTACTGCAAAGCGGCCTGGCCGCGGCGGCCGTGATCGACCGGGTGGACGAGAGCGAGAAGCAGCAGGCGGCCCGAGCGCTGTCCGACGAGGTGCTTCCCAATGAGAAAAACGCGCTGACAATCGCGGAGGATTGCCTGCGCAGGATTCGTGCCAGCCGCATGGAGGCCGCGCTCTCACTCCTTCAGGAGGAGTTGGCGACCGCCAAGGATACCCGGCGGCGGGAACTGATTGAACAGATGTCGGCGCTTACGCAGGAGCTTGAGCGCCTGAGGACCGGCCGGAAGGAGTGGACCGTTTGAGCAAGGTAACCATGCAGAGCGCGGCCAACCGCGTCAAGGAGCTGCTCGAGGCGGGAAAAGCCAAGGGCGTGCTTACCTATAAAGAAATCATCGAACAACTGGGCGAGCTGGAATTGGATACCGACCAGATCGATAAGATTCTGGAGACGCTGGAAAACGCGGGCATCGAGGTGGTCAACGAATCCAAGGCGGTCTCGGAGCCTGAACCGGAGCCCACGCTGGAGTTGATCGATGAGGACATCGACCTGTCCGTTCCCGAGGGTATCTCCATCGACGATCCGGTGCGCATGTACCTGAAGGAGATCGGAAAGGTCCAGCTCCTGTCCGCGGACGAGGAGATTCAACTGGCAAAGCGGATGGAGACCGGTGACGAAGAGGCCAAGCACCGCCTGGCGGAGGCCAACCTCCGGCTGGTGGTGTCCATCGCCAAGCGGTACGTAGGCCGCGGCATGCTGTTCCTGGACCTGATTCAGGAGGGCAACCTGGGGCTGATCAAGGCGGTGGAGAAGTTCGACTACCGCAAGGGCTACAAGTTCTCGACCTACGCCACCTGGTGGATCCGGCAGGCCATCACCCGCGCCATCGCGGACCAGGCCCGCACCATCCGTATCCCGGTGCACATGGTGGAGACCATCAATAAGCTCATCCGCGTTTCTCGGCAGCTCCTGCAGGAGTACGGCCGCGAACCCACCCCGGAGGAGATCGCTGTCGAGATGGGCATCACCGAGGACAAGGTGCGGGAGATCATCAAGATTGCGCAGGAGCCGGTTTCGCTGGAAACTCCCATCGGCGAGGAAGAGGACAGCCATCTGGGCGACTTCATCCCCGACGACGATGCGCCCGCGCCCGCCGAGGCCGCCGCGTTTACGCTGCTCAAGGAGCAGCTGATGAGCGTGCTGTCCACGCTGACCCCCCGGGAGGAGAAGGTCTTGAAGCTCCGCTTCGGCCTGGAGGACGGCCGCGCCCGCACGCTCGAGGAAGTGGGCAAGTACTTCAAGGTCACCCGCGAGCGCATCCGGCAGATCGAGGCCAAAGCGCTTCGGAAGCTCCGCCACCCCAGCCGCTCGCGCAAGCTGAAGGATTCCCTGGACTGATGCGCGCATCTCACTTGGACGCGCGCCTCAGCGCCATCGCGGGGCAAGTTCCGCCCTGCAGGAGCGCTGCGGACATCGGCGCGGATCACGGGTATCTCGGTGCGCACCTGCTCCTCGTGGGCAGGTGCGACTTCGTTCGGTTTGTCGACATCAGCCAGGAGAGCCTTGAAAAGGCACGGCGGCTGATCGGAAAGCTCCGCCTTGCCAGCCGCGCGGAATTTCTGGTGGGCGACGGCGCGGAGGCGCTTTCTGCTCCGGTAGATGTGGCGGTGATGGCGGGTATGGGCGCGGAGGTCATCTGCGGCATCATCGCCCGGGGGCGGGAGAGGCTGGGGGAAGCGTTATTGGTCCTGTCGCCCAACCTGGACGCGCCGATGGTGCGCCGTTTCCTGATGGAAAACGGCTACGAAATTACCGGCGAGGCGCTGATCCAGGAGGGCCGCAGGTTCTACCCAGTGATCGCGGCCAGGCCGGGCGCGGCACGCTACGACCGGCTTCAGATTCTGGCCGGACCGATGCTGCTTCAGACGCGGCCGGATAGCCTCCTGGCCTACGCAGACCACTGCATCCGCGTGATTGAGAAGGCGCTGCCCGGCGCGCGGCGGGGCGGCGAGCCCTGGGCGGACGAAATGGGCGAGGAGCTTGAACTGTGGCGGGAGGTGCGGCATGGCGACGGTTTCTCAGATGCTAAAGTTGGTCAATGACCTGGCTCCCTTCGAGCTGGCGGAGGAATGGGACAACGTGGGCCTTCTGGCCGGGCACCCGGATTGGCAGGTAGAGCGGGCGATGGTGGCGCTGGACCTGGCCCCCGGCGCGCTGCGGGAGGCGATTCATCAGGGCGCGCAGCTGATCGTCACCCATCATCCGATCCTGTTCCGCCCCCGGAGGAACCTGAGAGAGGACGACGGCGAGGGCGCGCTGCTCACGTCTCTGGTGCGCGCCCGGATCGCGTTGATCGCCGCCCACACCAACTACGACAACGCCCCAGGTGGGCTGAACGACGTTCTGGCCGCCTCGCTGGGCATCCAGAACGTAGAGCCGCTGCCCCACGGGCTGCGCGCGGGCGCGTTCTCCGGCGATCCTGCGGCGCTTCTGTCCTGGACGGCGGAGCGGCTGGGCGGCACGCCCAGGCTCTACCGGGGCTGCGAAGATATCCGCAAGGTCGCGGTTTGCGGCGGCGCGGGCGGGGAATTCTGGCCGGAGGCGCTGAAGGCGGGCTGCGATGCCTACGTGACCGGCGAGGTGCGCCACCACGATGCGCTCTCGGCGGTTCAGGCCGGACTGACGGTGGTCGAGGCCGGGCACTACCACACCGAGCGGGTGATGGTTAAAGCCTTGAGAAACGGTTTACAAATGCGCGCAAATACGCTACAATATAATGTGCATGTGTTTGAAAGCGGCTTTGAGCCCTTTTGACGTGCGGATGGGGGGAAGAATATGCAGCTTGATATGCTTTGGGCATTCATGCAGGTGGACATGGAGGCCGATCGCTTTGAGAACGAGATGCGGCAGGCGCCCAACCGGCTCCAGCTGATCAAGCACCGTGATTTCATCGTGGAACAGCAGACCAACATGAAGCGCATCGAAGAGGAAGTCGCCACCATGTGTGATCGCATGGAGGCCATTTCCGACGAGGCGTCCCGCCTGGAGGGCGTCGTGCGCTCGCAAATGGCGGAAGCCGAGAACGGCGCGCCTGCTACGATCGGAGAGGTTGACGCCCGGATCGCCCAGGTGCAGAAACTGCTGGAGACATTGTCCCACTACGAGCAGGAGCTCCAGAAGATCCGCAAGGACGCCGAGGTGCGGGACCGCCAGCAGAAGGAGATCCGCGTGCGCGCGGCCAAGGCTAAGGCGGAGTACGACGAGCTCAAGCAGGTGTACGATCAGGAGTTCAAGAAGGACAGCGAGAAGCTGACCGCCCTCAAGCGCAAGGCTGACGCCGCGGGCAGGGGCATCAAGCCGGAGCTTCTGGAACGGTACACCAACATCAAGCAGCACGCCACGCCGCCGATGGCCAAGCTCGTGGGCGGGCAGTGCGGCGGATGCTACATGTCGCTGCCGTCGGTGACGCTCAAGCAGATTCAGACGGAAGGGCGTGTCGTCGAGTGCGACAACTGCGGCAGGATCTTGTATCTGCCGCCGGAGAATTGACGAAAACAAGGTTTGTGAGGCCGCCGGACGGCCGCGGGGGAGAGCGGGCAACCGCTCGAACGCGAGGAAAGTCCGAGCTCCATAGGGCAGGGTGCCGGGTAACTCCCGGTGGAGGCAACTCCAAGGAAAGTGCAACAGAGATATCCCGCCGGGCTTCGGCCCGGTATGGGTGGAAAGGCGAGGTAAGAGCTCACCAGCGGCGTGGAGACATGTCCGCTCTGTAAACCCCACCTGGTGCAAGATTGATAGGGGGGCATATGTGGCGGCCCGTCACGCCCTCGGGTAATCGCTGGAGCCGGATGGCAACTTCCGGCCTAGATAGATGGTCGTCCAAGACAGAACTCGGCTTACAGACGGCACTCACAATGGGGCGCGGCGGAGAAATCCGCCGCGCTTTTTTGTCATCTCGAGGGTTTTCATCAAGATGGAGGAAGGCTGCGTGAGCCTGGAATCCTGAGGAGTTTCCGGGCGCCTCACGGACTGAAGGAATCGGTTCGTCTGGTACCGTTCCTGTATCAAAAAATCGTTCCCGGCGGCCTATGCGCCGGGAACGTTTGGAAGGTAACGGGCGTATCGATAGACTGCTGCCGCTTTCGACCAAAGGGGTACGGGGGATGGCCTCAGGGGTTCATCGTCAGGCATCTGGACAGCGCGTAACCCGTCTTGCCATCATACCGGATCTGGGTCCAGGTGCCGTTGCTTAAGGTCAGAACGACAACCTGTTTGTTGGACTTGATCACAGCCAGCCGGGCGGAGCTGGTGGACTTGCTCTTGCGTAGCGATGTCACCTGATTCGTCGTGGCGTAGACGGGCGCGGGGGAGGGGGTGGGCGTCGGCGCGGCGGTGCTGAACAGCAGATCCTGCAACGCGGGCGTCGCGATGCCATCGGGCGTCAGGCTCGCCAGCGTCTGAAACGCCATCACCGCCGAGCGCGTGCCAGCGTTGAATTTGGTCGTAAGCTGGAAGCTGGACTTCAAATAGCCCAGCGACCGGAGTTGTTTTTGCAGCACCTTGACCGCCACGTAGTCGTTGCCATACTGGAGCGTGGTCAGCCGCCCCGTGACGCTGTTGTCGTTTGCGATCTTGTTCTGCAGCGCAT
Source organism: Bacillota bacterium (assembly GCA_023392395.1). GTDB lineage: Bacteria > Bacillota > Clostridia > Christensenellales > Aristaeellaceae > JAEZHK01. The sequence continues at coordinate 1,004 of JAEVZE010000277.1, read as the reverse complement.
TATCGGCCTCGCCGGTCACCGTGAGGTTCGCGGCGGCCTGGTAGGCCTCCACCGCCGCCTTGGTCTCCTCCGTATAGACGCTGGTGATCGCCCCCGGGTAGAAGCCCAGCGAGCGCAGACGCGCGTTCAGCGACTTCACGCGGGCGTTGTTGCTGCCCAGCGATAGTGTCGGCTTGGGCGTGGGCGTCAGCGTGGGCTGGATGCCCTTGTGCCCCGCCGCCCTCAGTTTGCTTTTCAGCTGCGCGGCCATGGCTTTACTGTCGGTCGTCTTGGCGGCCCGCAGAATGCGCACAGATGTTCCTGCCTTGCAGTTGTAGCTGATCCACTGCGCGTCGATGGGCGTCAGGCGGATACAGCCGTGAGACGCCGGAGAGCCTAGGGCATAGAACGAATCCCAGCTCAGGGAAGAGACGCTCCTGCTCCTGTACAGGATCGAGTGGAACCAGATGCTGCCTGTGATTCGCTTGCCGTAGCGTATATAGCACGATTCAAAGGCATACCACGGGTACACCGCGTCGCTTTGCAGGCGGAAGGTCCCCGAAGGCGTCGTTCCGCTGATCTTTCCGGTGGAGCAGATCATGTAGCGGACGGGTTCATCCGTGTCGCTGCGGTAGGCGGTGACGTACTGGTTGGTCATGTCCACGATCAGATAAAAAGGCATATTTCGGTTGAAGGACGCTTTTTCCGACAGCGGCATCGCCTGTGCGGGCAATGCCGCAAACAGAAAAGTCAGGATAAGAGCCGGTAGAAAGAGGCGTGAGATCGCGCGCTTCATCCACCACCCTCCTCTCATTGGAAAAAAATGGTACTACTCATTATACCAGAGCGAGGGGTAAACCTCAATCAAACGACCCAATAATTTACAGTTTCTCACAAATGTTTTCCAGTGGGAAAGGCTTGACAAAACCTTGTGAGCGTAGTAGAATTAAAACCCGTGAGACCGTTCGCGGTCGCGCGATCCTGTGAGGGTTATTAGCTCAGTTGGTAGAGCACCTGACTCTTAA
>JAEVZE010000233.1 GCA_023392395.1 Bacillota bacterium | reverse complement strand
GAGGATGGCGGAAAGGTTCTCGTCCTCCCAGTTCAGCGAGAAGGGCCGTCCGTTCACCAGCACCAGAACCACCGGTACGCCCGTTGCGTGCAGCCGCCTTAGAAGCTCCAGCTGGCGTCCCGGCAGATCCAGCGTCGCCCGGTCGCGGGCTTCGCCCGACGTGCAGTCCAGGATCAGCCCGGCCTTGTCGCCCATCACCGCCAGTACCAGCTCCGCGCCCTTGGCGGCGGCCACCGCTTCTTCGATCTCCGCGTCGCAGCCGTTCAGCACGCCGCAGCCGCGCGCGTAACTGAACTCCACGTCTGGCCGGTACTTCTTGAGGCCCTCAAGCACGCTGTCCATCCTGGGCAGCGAATCCTGTACGCTGTACTCCCCTTCCGGCGTCGGCGTGGAGGCGAAGTTGTCCTCGTTTTGGTCGATCAACGATTCCACATGGGCAGGGAACGAGTAGTCGCCCAGCATGTTGCGCACGCTGTCCGCGTTGGGACCGACGACGGCAATCCTGCGGATGTCCTTGGAAATGGGCAACGTGCCGTCGTTTTTGAGTAGCGTCAGCGATTTTTCCGCTGCCTTCAGCGCAAAGGCATGCTGCTCCCGGGTGTGGAAGTGCGCCTCAACGCGCTCTTCGTCGACATACGGGTTTTCAAACAGGCCCAGCGCGAACTTCATCCTGAGGACGCGCAGCGCCGTCTCGTCCACCTTGGCCTCGTCCACCAAGCCCTCCCGCACCGCGCGCACCAGCGGCGCGCCGTAGCAATCGGTGGAGGGCAGTTCCACATCGACACCCGCCTCCAGTGCCATACGGGCCGCGCTCTCCACATCCTTGGCCGCCTTGTGGCAGGTATGGATCAGATTGATCGCAAAGTAGTCTGAAACCACCAATCCGTCGAAGCCCCATTTTTCCCGGAGCGTCTTCTGGATCAACTGCTCGTTGGTGTGGCAGGGCACGCCGTCCAGTTCATGGTAGGCAGGCATGATGGCCTTGAGGCCCCCCGCGCGCACCGCCGCCTCGAACGGGTACAGGTAGGTTTCCTCCATCTCCCTTGGCGGGATGTGGGAAGGCGCCCAGTTCATGCCGCCCTCGCTGGCGCCGTAGCCGACGAAATGCTTGCCAGTGGCGACGATGCCGGATTTCATATCGTCCCCCTGCAGCCCGCGGATGTAGCCGACGCCCATTTGCGAAACGAGGAACGGGTCCTCGCCGTAGGTCTCCTCGGTGCGGCCCCAACGGGGGTCACGGGTCACGTCCATGAGAGGGGCCAGCGCCTGCCTGGCGCCCACCGCGGCCATTTGCTCGCGGATGTGCTCCCCCATCTCGCCGGCGATCTCCGGGGCGAAGCTGGCGGCTACGCCCAGCGCCTGCGGGAACACGTCCGCGTCACGGGACAAAAAGCCCGCGCAGCTCTCTTCGTGCACCTGCGCCGGGATGAAAACGCGCATGTTGCCCTTCAGGTATTTCTGAATACGGTTGACCAGCTTGGCGGTATCCCGAGGCTTCAGGCTGGTGCAGCCGCCAGCCCGGGTGATCTGCCCGATGCCGTGGGCCATTCGATTGGCCGCCTTCGCGTCGTCGAACTGGAAGTTGGTCAGCACTTCATAAGCCCAGATGCCGCTGAGCTGCGCGACCTTCTCCTCCAGCGTGAGCTGCTTCAAAAGGTCCTGCGCACGAACCTCCGGAGTTTTGGCGCTGTCCTGATACGGATGCATGGAACCCCTCCTGTTCTTTCTCGATCGTGCCGCTTTACCTTCAGTATACAATGCCACCGGTGCAAAATCAATAAAACAAACTATCCTTGTACTGGATTTTTGTGACCTATGCTCGCGAAAACAAGATTCGCCTAGCTTAGCGCCGGGCGAACTGTATTGATGGGTTTTAACCCTTCTTCTGCGCCTCACGCATGAAGCGGATGTAGTCCATGCAGAATTCGTCCTCCCCGTTCAGCGCCATCGCCGCGCGAAGGGACGCTTTGACCACGGGAGAGGTGATGTCCAGGATCGGGCTGTCCAGACCTTCCGCGATGGCCATCGCAAGGAACGTGGCCGTCACCTGCGCGCGCCCCGGCAAACCGAAGGACACGTTGGAGATGCCGCCGGTCAAGTGAACCCGCGGGTGTGCGGCCCTAATGCCATGGATCGCGTCCAGCGCGGCGCGGGGCTTTTCATCGCCCGCGGACAACGCCTCCACAATACAATCGATGTAGATGTCCTCTTCCCGGACGCCCGCGTTTGTCATCCGCACGATCAGCTCTTCCGCGATTTCGATCCGCTCCCGGGCGTCCTCCGGCATGCGGCGCATCATCGGCAGCGCGACGACACCCGCCCGCATCAATGCGGCGACGGGCAGGACCTCGTCAATCCGCTCGCAGGCGGTGACCGAATTGAAGATCAGCGCCCGGCCCTTGACCGCCTCCGCCGCGCCCAGAAGTACTTGCGCATTGGGCGAATCCAGCACGATGCCGCACTCCGTGTGCTCCAGCGCAAGCGCCACCAGATGCCGGAGCATGGACAGCTCGTCCGCGCCCAGGAGCGCCGCGTTCAGGTCCAGGAAATCTGCGCCCGCGTCTTCCTGTGCCTTCATAAGGCCGACGATCGCTCCGTCGTCCCACTCCTTCAGCATTTTCAGGGTGGATGGAATGGAACTGTTGAGCTTTTCTCCGATGATTCGCATTTAGTTTCTCTCCTTTACGGTTTCAAGCAGCGCCTCGGCCAGATCGACGCGCTTTAGCGGCGTCATCAGGCTGAACCCGGCGCAATAAGTCCGCGCCTCCCCGATCAGTTCCTGGCAGAAGGCGAGGGTGCGCTCGTCCACCACATCCCTAGGCTGTCCTTCGAGGCTATCGACGAAGGATTTCGGAATGGACACCCCCGGCACCTCGCTGTTCAAAAAAACGGCGTTTTTGTAACCGGCCACCGGCATGATGCCCGCGATCACCGGCGCGCCCAGTTCCTCCTTTGCGCGTCGAAGGTTCGCGATTTCCTTCCCAGAAAAGATCGACTGGGTGATGAAGGCGTTCGCGCCCCGCTCGATTTTGCGCTGGGCGCGCCTCAACTCCACATCAAAGTTCTGCGCGCCGGTATTGAGCGCGGCCAGGATGCACAGCGGGGCGTGCGCAAAGGGTCCCTGATTCATGCCACGGATGAAGTCGATGAGCGTGAAGGAATTGAAGTTGAACACGCCCTTGTCGGCGGCAGACTCGTCCGGGCCGTGGGCAGCGCCGGGAATCGGATCGCCGGTGATCGCAAGAACCCCGCGCACCCCCGCCGCGTGGGCCGCCAGAAGCGCGCCGCGCATGGCGATGCGGTTCCGGTCCCGGCAGGTCAGGTGCGGGATCGCGTCGATGCCCGCCTCCCGGTTTGCCAGCGCCGCCATCATCAGGCTGTCGGCCCGCGCCCGCGCCAGCGGCGAATCGGCCAGCGTCAGGGCGTCCGCGCCCGAGCGCTTCAATCGCTTCGCCGCCTCCATCAGGTGGCTGATGTCGGCGTCCACCGGCGGGTCGACCTCCACCAGCACCACGGACCCGCGCGCCAGTTTCCCGGCAAGGGGACTGATGCTGACCGGCGCGTCCCGTTCTTCGTCTTTTCGCGCCTCGGCGGGGATGGCAAACGCCGCGCCCGCGCAACGCTCTACGGCTCTGCGGATGTGCTCCGGCGTGGTGCCGCAGCAGCCGCCCAGCGCGCGCACGCCCAGTTTTTTGAGGTCCAGCAGCTTCTCAGCGAAGTAGCCCGGATTGTCCTCATACAGAAGCCGCCCGTTGACCCGGGCGGGGTAGCCCGCGTTGGGCATGGCCAGAATGTCGCCCCGTGACAAATCCAACTTTCGGATGAGCCCCAACATGTGGGCGGGGCCTGAGACGCAGTTGAGCCCTACCAACTCCACGCTTTCCGTGCGGGCGACGGCGATCATATCCCGGTAGTGAAGCCCCGCGCCGGTGTATCCGTCCTGCGACGCGGCGAACGACACCGCCACCACCGCACCCGGCACTTCGCTCCGGATCCAGCGGACGGCCGGGATCAGCGGCTCGAACTCGTCCATCGTTTCAAACAGGAAGCGCGTCATCCCCTCCCGGACGAACGCCTGCGCAAGCGTCAGGTAGTCTACCGCCGCATCTCGCTCCACTGCCGTGATGGGCCCCATGTCGGCAAAAACGGACGCGCGCTCCCCCGCCGCCTCCCGCGCAAGCCGCACGCCCTCGCGCAGAACGCTGTCTAGCGTTGCCTCGTCCATAGCGCCGAGGTTCGCTGCAAAGGTATTGGTCTTGACGGCGTTTGCGCCCGCATCCACATAGGCGCGATGGATCTCAAAAACCCGCGTTGGATCCGTCAGATTGGCCATTTCGCAGGGTTTGAGGCTGCCGGTCAGCGCGCGATAGTAGGTGCCAAAGGCGCCGTCAAAAAAGAAGCCGTCGATTGGGAATCTCCTCCCCGCCGGAACATATTGCATTTGTTATAAAGCATACGGCCGTGCCTGTCAAGCGCGGCCGTGCAAAATGGGTACCCGGCACTCCAGAATTAATGTCCGTCCACCGCCAGCAAACATACACTGACGTTCCGCCGTACAGAGAAGCGGACGGGCTTTGCCCGTCCGCTGTCAAACCCAAGTTTCTTTGAGCGCTACGCCTGCGCCTTGGCCCGTTCGCCCGCCATCATCAGACCCAGACAGTTGCGATCCGCATCCGCCTGATCCACGATGCCCATGACCTCGCCCTCGTAGAGAACCAGGATGCGGTCGGACATCTCCAGAATCTCGTCCAGCTCGGTGGAGACCAGGAGAACCGCCGCGCCGCGGTCGCGTTCCTCGATGATGCGCGCCTGGATGTACTTGGTGGCGCCAATGTCAAGGCCCCGCGACGGATGCACCGCCACCAGCAGCTTGGGCTTGCGGTCCAGCTCGCGCCCGACGACGAACTTCTGCTGGTTGCCGCCCGACAGGTTGCCCGCGAACTCCGACACGTTGGGCGTCTTCACGTTATAGCGCGCGCACAGGTCGGCGGCGTGTTTGTCGATCCAGCGCCAGCGCAGTACGCCTTTCACCGAGAACGGACTCTGGTCGTAGCTCATGAGCGTCAGGTTCTCGCGGATGTTCATCTTCGCGACCATGCCCATCTTGTGGCGGTCCTCCGGGATGTGGGACACGCCGCGCTTCAGCACTTCCCTGGGGGGCTTCCCGGTCACGTTCTCGCCGTCGATCGCAATCTTGCCGCTGGTGGGCTTGATCAGCCCGCAGATGGCCTTCACCAATTCCGACTGGCCGTTGCCGTCCACGCCGCAGACGGACAGAATCTCGCCTTCCTTGATTTCAAAGGACACTTCGCGCACCGCGGGCAGGTGTCTTGCGCTCAGGCAGGATAGGCGTTCCACCTTCAGGACGGCCTTGCCGGGGGTGGCGGGCTTTTTCTTGACCACCAGGTCCACGCTCTGGCCCACCATCAGCGCCGCCAGCTGCTGTTTGTCGGTGATGTCCTTGATCGGGATGCCCGCGGCCGCCACCTTGCCCAGCCGCAGTACCGTGCAACGGTCGCAGATGGTCATGATCTCGCCCAGCTTGTGGCTGATGAAGATGACGGTCTTACCCTCGCGGGTCAGCTGCCGGATCATATCGAACAGGCCTTCGACCTCCTGCGGCGTCAAGACCGCGGTGGGCTCGTCCAGAATCAGCAGTTCCACGTTCCGGTACAGCGCCTTCAGAATCTCCAGGCGCTGCTGCTGACCCACGGAAAGCTGCTCCACCTTGCACCAGGGGTCGATGTTCATGTTGTAGCGCGCCGCCATCTCCGTGAAGCGGGCGGCCGCCGCCTTCAGATCCAGCATTTCGCGGTTGCCCGCGTAGCCAAGCACCACGTTTTCGATGGCGCTGAGCGCCGGGATCAGCATGAAGTGCTGATGCACCATGCCGATGCCCAGCTCAATGGCCTGCTTCGGATCGCGGATGCGCACGCATTTCCCGTTGTAGAGGATTTCGCCCTCGCTTTGCGCGTACATGCCGTACAGAATGTTCATCAGCGTGGACTTGCCCGCGCCGTTCTCGCCCAGGAGGGCGTGCACTTCGCCGCGCTCGACGGACAGGTTCACGTCCTGGTTGGCGACGACCGGGCCGAAACGCTTGGTCACATGATGCATTTCCAGTAGTGCCATGCCGCTGCCTCCTATTCCTTCACGTAGGGGATGGCGCTCGAAGCGGGTTTGTTGCTGCGCCGGATCAGTCCGCAGAGCGCCAGGATCGTGATGATGTAGGGCAGCATCACGAGGATCTGCGAAGGTATGCCGGTGCTCCACGCCTGGAGCTGGAATTTCAGCGCGTTGCTCGCGCCGAAGACCAGCGCCGCGCCCATCACGCCCACGGGCGTATAGTTACCGAACACCACCGCCGCCAGCGCCATGAAGCCGCCGCCCGCGATCATGTTTTCGGTGAAGAACGACATCTGTCCCATCGACACAAACGCCCCGGCGAAACCGGCCATGAGGCCCGAGTACAACACGCTCATGAAGCGGGTGCGGGCTACGTTGATGCCCACCGTGTCACAGGCCCTGGGGTTCTCGCCCACGGCGCGCAGCTTAAGGCCCGTGTTGGTGCGGAACATCACAAACCAGGCCGCCGGTACCAGAAGAAACGCAATGTACACCGGGAGGGGCTGGTTGAACAGGACCGGCCCTAAAACAGGAATGTCGGACAGGAACGGGATCGGCGCTTTGCCGAACACGTCGATCTTAGGCGGGCTGGTGGAAGCGCCGAATACCGCGCGGTTGACTGTGATCGTCAGGCCCGACGCCAGGATGTTCATGCCGGTACCGATGACGGTCTGGTCCGCCTTGACCACGACGGTAAAGAACGCAAAGATGGCCGCAAACAGCATGGCCACGATCATCGCAATCAGCGCGCCCAGCCAGACGCTGCCGGTCACCATCGAACCGATGACACCCGCCAGCGCGCCCATCAGCATCATGCCCTCGGTGCCGATGTTGACGATGCCAGCGCGCTCGCTGAACACAATGCCAAGAGATGCGATTAGGGTCGGCGTGGACAACATGATCATCGAGGAGAGAAAGCTGACCAGAATGTTCATACCGGCTCACCTCCCGCATCCACAATGGGCTTTGTGGGGTCAGACGGCCCCTTGACGTTGATCGCCTTAACTTTCTTCTTCCAGATGAACATGGAGCGCCCGGCGATGAACAGAATGATCAGCGCCTGCACGACCAGGACCACGGAGGAACTGACATCGGTCAGCGTCTGCATCTTGAGGGAACCGGACTGCAGGCCGCCGAACAGGATGCCCGACAGGAAAATGCCGACGGGGTTGTTGTTGCCCATCAACGCCACCGCGATGCCGGTGAAGCCGTAGGAAATGCTGAAGGAGGTCAGCATGAGCCGGAACTGCACCGCGATGATCTCCACGCAGCCGCCAAGCCCCGCAAACCCGCCCGCCAAGAACATCGAGAGCAGGCTGGACTTCTGAATGCTCATGCCCGCGTAAGCGCCCGCGCTGGGGTTCAGGCCCACCACACGCATTTCAAAGCCCTTGGTGGTCTTCCACAGGAAGAAGTAGTAGAACACGATCATGACGATCACCAGCACCAAACCCCAGTGCAGCCGGGACGTGCCGCCGAAGAGCTTGGGCATGATCGCGCTGTCGAAAAGCTGCGCGCTTTGCGGGTAGGAGCTGTTGGCGCTGTCCTTCATCGGCCCGTTGACGCAGAAATCCAGAAACTGCGACGCCACGTAGTTGAGCATGATCGTGGTGATCAGTTCGCTCGCGCCGAAGCGGATCTTGAGAAGGCCTACGATCAAGCCGTAGACCGCGCCGCCAAGGAAGCCGGTCGCAAGGGCCATCGGCAGGTGAATCCAGATCGGCAGGCCCTGGAAGTTGACGCCCACGAGCGTCGCGGCCAGCGCGCCGATCTTGAACTGTCCTTCCGCGCCCAGGTTGATGATGCCACACCGCCTTGCGATGGCAAAACTGAGCGCCGTGAACATGAACGGAATCGCCTTGACGAACGTCTCGTCCCAGGCGCGCGGCGTACCGAACGCCCCCTTGAACATCGCCTGATACGCCTCGATTGGACTAGACGCCGACGTCAACAGGATGACGACGCTTCCGATCAGAAGCGATATGACGAGCGCCGCAACCGGATAATAGACGCTCTTCAGGCCCGACCTAAGCTTGCCAAAAAGGCTACTGGCGGTCATTGAATCCCCTCCCGCAAGTGTAGAGGCCGAGCCCGGACGCGGCCGAACCCGATCCGTCGGGAAAATCTGGTTTGAAAAAAGACAACACTTTGTTTGCGCCAAATCCGGTCCGGCCGCTCCCGCAGCCGGACCGGACCTTGGTGTTTTGCCGGGTGTTACTGCAGCGTGATGGTGATTTCACCGGAAGCCAGCTTGGCATAGATGTCGGCGAGCTTGGCCTTCACGTCGTCGGACACGGAGGTGTAGTAGTCGCCGATGTAGACCACGCCCTGCGCGGCGCCCATCTTGATGGGCTCAGAGGGCAGCGTGCCGGACAGGTAGGCCTTGTAGGCCGCCTCATAGGCAATGGAGGTATCCTTCACGATCGCGGTGACGGCGGCGTCAGGCGCGACGGTCTCCTGATTGAGGCCGGAGCCGATGCCCTTGCACTTGCCTTCGCTCTCCTGGGCCGCTTCCATCACGCCCAGAGAAGCCTGGTTGGCCATCGGGGACAGTACGTCCGCACCTTGGCCGATGAAGGACTTGGCCAGCTCCTTGGCAGCGTTGACATCGTCAAAGCTGCCGGTGTTCTGGGACAGAACCTTGATCGAAGGATCGACGTAGGCGACGCCCTGCGCGAAGCCCTGCGCGCCGTTCTTGATCGGCTGGATCTCCAGGCCGCCGATGAAGCCGACGGTCTTGGAGGTGGAGAGCAGCGCGGACAGAGCGCCCATCAGGAATCCCTGTTCGGCGTCCTGAATGACGAAGGACGCGCAGTTGGTGTCCACGACGCTGGAGTTGATGAAGAAGAACTGGGTGTCCGGATACTCCTTGGCGGTGGCGGCGCCGGCGTCGGCATAGCTGTTGGTCGACAGGAAGATCACGTTGTAGCCTTCGTCGCCGAAGGTGCGGATCGCGTCGGCCACGGAAGAGGCGGGCGTGTTCTCAATGTACTTGACCTCGGCGCCCAGCGCCTCGATCTTCTTGAGGCCGTTGTAGGCGGTCGCGTTCCAGCTCATGTCGGAAATTGCGCCTTCCAGGATCAGCGCAACCTTGACCTTCTTGTCCGATTCGGCGGTGGCGCCCGCCATCAGGCCGAGTGTCAGCAGAATCGAAAGAACCAGGGCCACAAACCTCATGCTTTTTTTCATGGTTTCCTCTCCTCCGGAGTGTATTTTTCAAGGCAGTCTGGGTATGACTCCTCTTGAAACGATGTGGGCAAGGCAGGTGTGTCCGCGCAGTTTGCTCATTCAAACGCCGGTCCGGGATCTCCCATTCTTAATGAAAACCTTTTGATTTTCCAGAGCTTATTTCAGGGCGCCCTTGCCACCGAAAAAGAGTTTTTAACGTATTTTTTGTTGTCATTATACCATATCCGGCGCACATTCAAAGGGTTCTACAAAAAATTAATAATTCATCAAAATTATTGTAAGTCTCTGACAGTAACACATCGCTGCCCATAATTGGCATCACGGAACACTTGCCCTCTTCCCCCGTATCCGGGCGGTGAAGGATTCCGCTGAATTTCTTCACACGCGTTGACGCGTCTGAAACGCAAATCCACAAATTAACGCGGACGTCCCCTGGAACGCCCGCGTTTCATGATTTGAATCCGTATTAGCCTTCAATCGCTTCGATCTCGTCTCCCGCACGAACCTCGCCGCCCAGAACCACAACGGCAAACACACCGTCGGTGGGCATCACGCACTGGCCGGTGGCCTTTTTGATGGCGCAGCCGTCGTTGTGGCAGTCCTTGCCGATCTGCGTGACTTCCAGCTCCGCTTCCCCAACGCGCAGCCGCGTCCCGACCAGAAGGCCGCACAGATCCATGCCCAGCGTATTGATGTTCTCGCCGAACGCGCCGTGGGCCAGATCAGTCAGCCCCATTTCGCGCATCCGGTCGATGCTTTCCTCGGCCAGCAGGCTCACCTGCCGGTGCCAAAGGCCCGCGTGGGCGTCGCCCTCGACGCCGTGACCCGCGATCAGCCGGATGCTTTGAACCTCTTGCTTGGGTACGCCCTTGACGAGGCTGAGG
>JAEVZE010000213.1 GCA_023392395.1 Bacillota bacterium | reverse complement strand
GATTACGGGATCGATTCCTCCATCCAAGGCTGGGAGGGGAAGTTCTGCGAACTCTGCCCCCGGGGCACGGACCGGGCGTTCGAGGCCGTGGGCCTGGGTGCGACGGTCAACAGCGCGATCGGCCTCGTCCGGAAGGGCGGCTCCGTCACGCTGGTGGGCAACGCGCAGCCGCGCGCAGAGCTGGACTTTCAGAAGATCGTGCTCAAAGAGCTGGACGTGATTGGCACCTACGCCTGCGCCAACGAATACCCGACCGCGATCGACCTGATCGCGTCCGGCGCGGTGGACGTGATGGACGTCGTTTCCAAAGTCGCGCCGCTCGAAGAAGGTGCGCGCTGGTTCGGCCGGCTGAGCGCGCGGGAGGCCGGGCTGACCAAAGTCGTACTGACCATCGACTAACCGGGGAGGGTGCGTATGCTGCTGGAGGACAAGGCCGTCGTTATCACCGGAGCCACCAAGGGGATCGGCCGGGCCGTCGCGCTGGGCGCGGGCCGGGCGGGTGCACTTCTCGCGCTGGGCGGGCGGGACGAGGCGGCGGGAAACGCGCTCGCTGCGGAGATCAACGCCGCCGGGCCGGGCAGGGCCGTCTTCGTGAAGGGCGACCTGACCAGCCCCGCCTGCTGTGCCCGGATCGTCGAGGCGGCGGTCGATTCGTTCGGGCGCCTGGACGGGCTGGTCAACTACGCCGGGACCGTCCAGTCGTCGGCGCCGCTGGGGTCCGTGGACGAGGCGCAGCTGGATTCCATCCTCAGCGTCAACTTCAAGTCCTGTTTCTTCACGACCCAGGCCGCGGTCAAGGCGATGGCCAGCCGGGGCGGGAGCATCGTGTTCATGGGCTCGCTGCACGCCTACGGCGGCGAGATCGACCGCCCGGCCTACGCGTGCTCCAAGGGCGCGGTGTACACGCTGTACCGGCACATGGCGCAGAACTACGCGTCCCGCCGGATCCGAAGCAACTGGGTTACGATCGGCTGGGTGGCAACGCCCGGCGAGGAGGAGTTTCGCAAGAAGCTGGGACAGCCTGAAGGCTGGGCGGAGGAGGCTTGCCGGGTGATGCCGATGGGGCGCATGCAGGAGGCCGGAGACTACATCGACGGCGTACTGTACCTGCTCAGCGACGGCGCTTCGCAGACCAGCGGCTCCGAACTGTTCATCACCGGCGGCCTGCGTATATAGGAGGGACGCCATGATACACCATTCCTGTTCGTTACTTGTTAATCTGCACAACGCGCTGGGAGAGGGCCCCGTATGGGACGAGCGGACCGGCATCCTGTACTGGCTGGACGGCCTTGGCTGTAAATGGTTCCGCCGGGCGCGGGACGGCTCGATTCATCAGTTCGCGACGCCCTCGCCCATCGGGAGCATGGCCCTGGAGGAGGACGGCCTGCGCGCCATCGCCGGCCTCGGAGACGGCGTCTGCATTCTGGACCTTGCGACGGGCGCGCTTTCGCCCTATGTCAATCCGGAAGCAGGGCTGTCCGGGAACCGGTTCAATGATGGCAAGGCAGATCCCGCCGGACGGTACCTGGTCGGCACGATGTCCGAGAGCGCCAACGACGGTGCCGCCGGGAACAGCCGCGCGGGAGCGCTGTATTCCATCGAGCGGGACGGAACGTGCCGGAAGCTGCGCGGCGACGTGGGCATTTCCAACGGGCTGGCGTGGAATTCCGAACAGAATACGCTGTATTATGTGGACTCGGCGGCGGGCTGCGTATTCGGTTACGACTACGACGTGAAGTCCGGAAACATCACGGGCGAGCGGATCTGCGTACGCATTCCGGAAGACGAAGGGATCCCCGACGGCATGGCGATCGATGCGGACGACCACTTGTGGATCGCGCAATGGGGCGGCTGGTGTGTCTCCTGTTATAACCCGGCGACAGGGGAGCGCCTTGCCCGGATCGACGTTCCGGTCAAGCACGTTACCTGCTGTGCCTTCGGCGGCGAGCGTATGAACGAATTATTCATCACCACCTCCACAAACGGTGTCGAAGGCGTCGAGTGGCTACGGCAGCCGCTTGCCGGCGGCCTGTTTGTGACGGAACCCGGTGTAAAAGGAACCGTTTCATTCCGGTATCGAGAGGGAGGCGGAGCTGAATGACGTGGAGTTGCCTCCCCGTCTGCCTCTTTTCGGACATCCTGTCCGGCCGGATGACTGTCGGCGATTGGGCAGCGGCCGCCGCCGAAATGGGCTTGGACGCAATCGACATCAGCATCCTGTTTGTCAAGGCGCGCACGCTCGTTGCAATCGGCGCGCTTCGGAATGATATTGAGCGGACCGGCCTGAAACTTGCGATGATGACGACCTATCCGGATTTCACGCAGCCGGAGGAAGCGAAGCGCGAACGCGAATTGGCTACCGCAATCTCCGACATCGCCGTGGCGGCGGAGTTGGGCGCAGAATATGTGCGCGTCACCGCCGGGCAGACCCAGCCGTACGCGAACGACGGGAAGTGCATCCGGCGGGTCGTCGAATGCCTGGAAGCCTGTTGTGAGAGGGCCTCGCGCTGGGGCGTAAAGCTGCTTCTGGAGAATCACTCAAAGCCCAGTGCCTGGGAACGGCCGGACTTCGACTTTCATACCGGCCGCTTTCTGAAGCTGGTGGACGCGACGAGGCATCTGCCTCTCGGCATCAACTTCGACACCGCGAATACCTATGCGCTTGGCGACGACGCGCCGGCGGTTTTCGAGGCGGTCTACGACCGGGTATGGTCGATCCACGTCAACGACGTGCGGGACAGATCCCGACTGGAGTTTGTCGGCATCGGCGACGGCGGCGCGCCCATCGGGCCAATCTTCCAGATCGCTCAAAGAAAGGGCTTCGATGGGTTGTTAAGTATCGAGGAGTCGGGCACGGACAAGCTTTGCGGCATTGCGCGTTCGTTTGAACGCTCCAAAGCGCTTTGGGATGCCGCAGGGAATGAAACTCGCAGGGAGGAATCGAAATGATCGATCGGGAACGCGGGAGAAGGATTTATAGAACAATGAACGAAATCCGCGCGTTCGAGGAAAAGTCGCTGAAGCTCTTTGAAGCCAACAAGCTGCGTGGCTCCGTGCACCTGTATATCGGCGAGGAAGCGGTCGCGGCGACGGTGTGCTCCCATCTGACGGACGATGACTACATCACGTCGACGCACCGCGGGCACGGCCACTGTATCGCAAAAGGCGCGCGGCTGGATCTGGCGATGGCGGAACTGATGGGTAAGGCGACCGGCTATTGCAAGGGCCGGGGCGGCTCCATGCACATCGCGGACCTGACGAAGGGCAACCTCGGCGCGAACGCCATCGTGGGCGGAGGCCTCCCAATTGCGGCAGGCGCGGCGCTCGCGTGCAAAATGCGAAATACAGACCGGGTGGCGGTGGCGTTCTTCGGGGACGGGGCGTCAAATCAGGGTACGTTCCACGAGTCGATGAACCTGGCCGCCATATGGAGGCTTCCGGTCATCTTCGTATGCGAAAACAATGGCTACGCGATCTCGGTCCCGGTGGGGCAGTCCACCTCTGTCGAAAACATCTCGACGCGGGGTGCGGGGTATGGCATGCCGGGCGAGACGGTGGACGGCAACGACGTCGAAGCCATCGACGAGGCCTTTTCACGCGCGCTCGCTCTCGCGAGATCGGGCGGAGGGCCGTCAATCCTCGAATGCAAAACCTATCGTTGGTTGGGCCATTGGACGGGCGATCCGCAGACGTACCGCACGCGCGATGAAGTCGAGGCTTGGAAGGCGCGATGCCCGATCAGGCGCTGGCGCGAAAAGCTGCTCGCCGGCGGCCAGTTTACCGTGGAAGAACTGGAAGGTATCGAGAGCGCCGCTAAGCAGGCGGCGGAGGATGCGGCCGCGTTCGCTTTGGATAGCCCCGAGCCCGATCCAGCGCATGTCGCCGACGACGTATTCTTCGGGGAGGTACGCGCATGAGCATCAAGACATATGCTACGGCGATTCGTGATACGATCGCCGCTGAGATGCGGCGTGACTCCAGCGTGTTTGTGATGGGTGAGGATGTTGAGAAGATAGGCAGCATTTTCGGATGTACGCGCGATCTCGCAGACGAGTTTGGCACGGATCGAGTGCGCAATACGCCCATCAGTGAGGCAGGCTTTGTTGGCGCCGGATTAGGCGCGGCGTGTGCGGGTATGCGACCGATTGTCGAGTTGATGTATATGGACTTTACGACAGTCGCAATGGATCAGATCGTCAACCAGGTAGCCAAGACGCGCTATATCTTCGGCGGGCGGGCGGTCATCCCGCTGGTAATCCGCGGGCAGCAGGGCATCGGGCGCGGCAACGCCGCCACGCACTCGCAGTCTATGGAAACGCTGTTCATGCACTTTCCGGGTCTGAAGGTAGCCTGCCCTTCGACCGGGCGCGACGCTGCGGGTCTCCTGCGCACAGCGATTCGGGACGACAACCCGGTCATGTTCTTTGAGCACAAGGCTCTTTATTCGAGCAAGACGGAGGTGCCGGACGATCCTGAGTTCATGCTGCCATTTGGGAAAGCGGACATCAAGCGAAACGGCGAAAACGTGACGATTGTCGCGAATCTCCTGTATATCCCGCGCGCGCTGGAAGCGGCCGAAGAACTGGCCCGACAGGGCATTTCCGCTGAAGTAATCGACCCGATGACGCTGGTCCCTCTCGACAAGGAGACAATTTTAGGCTCGGTCCGGAAAACCGGCCGGCTTATCGTGGTGCATGAGGCCCACCGGAGCTGCGGCTGGGGCGCGGAGGTGGCGTCGATGGTGACGGAAGAAGCGTTCAACTATCTGGATTTTGCGCCAGTAAGGCTGGGGACAAAAGCTTGCCCTTTGCCGTTCAATATTGGGCTGGAAAACGCCGCGACGCCGCAGGTGTCCGATATCATCAGTGCGGCCAAGCGCGCGTGCTACAGATAGGGGGATACGCATGGCGATCGTCATCATGCCAAAACAAGGCCTTCAAATGACCGAAGGGGTCATTACCCGCTGGCTGAAACGCACGGGCGATCCGGTACAACAAGGCGAACCGCTGTTTGAAATGGAGACCGACAAGCTGGCGATCACGATCGACGCATCCGATTCGGGTACGCTGACCAGGATCCTACACCCCGCGGGCGACACGGTTCCGGTTGCCGAGCCCATTGCCGAGATTGGCGAGTCGGAGGAGGCCGGCGGTAACCTACCGGCAAAGGCGAGCCCCATCACGGTTGTGCCGGATGTTCCGGCTTTGGCGGAATTTGCTGCGCCGCCGGAAGTCCCGGCCCCGACTGAAGTTCCGGTCCAACGAAAAGAGTTGCATCCGATGACAGCCCCGATCGTAGATTCGGGTTTGCCCGAAACGCCGGTAGGCCCTCGCTTCGCGACGCCTCGCGCCAGACTGCGCGCACAGGAGCGCGGGTTGGATTTGAAGGGTATTCTAGGGACAGGGCCCGACGGCCTGGTAATTGAGCACGACGTGCTCGCATACCGGCGACCCGAAGCGCCCGTTTTCATAACGCTTGCCATCCATGCGGCGCTCGTCGACATGAGCGAGGCGAAGGGCATGCTGGAGCAGTTTGCCATGCATCACTTTGCTTATGGGATAGTCGATCTACTGGAACGCGCTGCCGCGCGCACCGGTGAACAATTGGGCGTCATCCTGACTTCAACCGTTTCACAGGCCGACTTGTCCATTGCCTCGATACCGAATACCTTAACGCTTGGCGCAATCGGCCCGTCCGAAACGGCATGGCTCACGCTCACCGACGCTGGGGATGCGGAACGGTCTATCCAGGCCCTCCGCCGGGTGCAGTTTTTTCTGGAACATCCGCCGTTCCTGCTGTAATCCGGCAGGTGGATCCATTTGGGATACTATGGAGTTGTGGAGGTAGAAACATGGCGAGGGTTCGGGTAGGGGTCGCCGGTTACGGCACCATCGGCCAGCGGCTGGCGGACGGCGTGGCGCTGCAGGGCGACATGGAACTGGTGGGCGTGGCGGATCTTGCGCCGACGCTTGCCATCCGTGCGCTGAAAGAAAAGGGCATGCCCTATGATCTGTATCTGGTGGACGGCGCGGACAGGGCGGGCTTCGACGCGCTGGGCATCCCCGTGTCCGGAACGTTTCAGGACCTGATCGGGAAGGTCGACGTGATGCTGGACTCGTCCCCCGGCGGCGTCGGCGCGAAGAACAAGCTGCTCTACGAAAAGGCGGGCATCAAGGCCATCTTCCAGGGCGGCGAAAAGAACTCGGTGGCCGACGTGTTCTTCCACGGCTACGCCAACTATGAAAAGGGCGTGGGCGCGGATTACCTGAAACTGACCTCCTGCAACACCACCGGTCTGATCCGCGCGGTGGACGCGCTGGACCGGGCGGCGGGCGTATCGAAGGTGGCCATCACCATCATCCGTCGCGTTGCCGACCCGGGCGACTACCACCGCGGGCTGACCAACGCGCTGCAGATCGACAAGGCGCCCTCCCACCAGGCGGTGGACCTGATGACCATCATGCCGCACGTAGAGGCGACCGGCATCCTGGTGCACACGCCGGTGACCCACGGCCACATCATCACGGTGGTGGCCAGCGGCAAAGATGGAAAGAAAATCACCCGCGAACAGGCGCTAGAGTGCTTCGAAGCCCACCCGCGCATCCGCGTGGTGTCCATCGCGGACGGCTTTCTGGGCAACGCCAGCTTCTTCAAGTACGCCCGGGACCTGGGCAACCCGCGCGGTGACATGTACGAGATCGGGCTGTGGTCCGACAGCATCGTGGAGACGGGCAACGACATCATGTTCGCCATCAATATCCCGCAGGAGTCGGTCACCATCCCGGAGACCATCGCCGGCGTCCGCGCGGCGATGAAGATGCAATTGACCCGCGAGGAAGGCACCAGGGAGACCAACAAATACCTCGGCATCGGAAAGTTCAAAAAATAAAGAACCTCGAAACGGGGGAGGAAACTCCCCCTTTGC